>DASZJC010000001.1:0-3999 GCA_035948495.1 Xanthobacteraceae bacterium
CATCGCGTGAATGGTTCGAGAACGCGTGCCGGGTTGCGCGCATCCGACCGCGCGTGCTGCTCGAGAGCGGCGCTCCGCATACCTCGATCGCATTGGCGGCTGCCGGCTACGGCATCGCCGTGGTCCCTTCCACGGTCGTCCTTCCGCCCGGTCGCGTCCGCGGCATTCCACTCATGCAGCGCGGCACGGCCGTCGGTCGTTGGTTGAGAGTTGCCTGGCAACCACAACGGTTCTTGTCCGTTTTCGCGGAGCGTTTCATCGAGGAGCTGCGGGTGCATTGCCGGCGCGGCTACCCCGGCCGCGAATTCAACCGGCACGCCCCGGCGTTGCCTCGACCGACGGAGCCAAGACGATGATCTGCCTTCGGCTTACGAGCTGATTCCCGCCCGTCCGAACCGGCATTGTCCCCCCAACAATTTCGGAATCGGCGAACCGCATCATCGCCGCATCGGCGCTGTACGACCAATAGGCCCCGCCAACGCGGCGTGATAAATTCGCCATAAGAGGAGCGAGAGGTACAAGCATTGCAGAGCCAGGGACGCGCAAGCTCCGAGGCTGCTCCGCCGGACGCGCGCGGCCCTCAGTCAGCCGGATCGGCGCGGCCTCGCCGCGATCTGCGGGCCAGTCTGCTGCTGGGGCTCGTGTGCCTGCTGGTCTACAACGCAAACCTGCGGTCGATCAGCGCCGGCGATACCTACCCGGCGCGATATCTGCCTTTTGCCATGTGGCGCTACCACACCGTGCTGCTGGATCCCATCGCGACCGTGACGGCGCAAGGGCGGAAAATTGCCGGTGCGCAGGGGCGAACCGACTCGGCCTTCTGGATCGTCCGGGGGCGAGGGGATCACGCCATCTCCCTTTATCCCGTCGTCGTCCCGGTGCTCGTCGCGCCGTTGTATCTGCCGGCAGTCGTCTATCTCCAAATGCGGGGCTGGGATCCGTTGCGGCTGGATCGCATCGCGAGGATCATGGAAAAGCTGTGCGCATCGCTGATGGCGGCGACGTCGGCGGCGCTCCTCTACCTGCTGCTGCGGCGACGCGCGGAGCCGCGCTTTGCCCTCCTGCTCACGCTCGCCTTTGCGTTCGGCACCAACACCTGGGTCATCGGCAGTCAGGCCCTCTGGCAGCACGGGCTTGCCGAGCTGCTGATCGTCGCCGCGTTGTTGCTGCTCACCGGGCCGTGCACGGCCCGCGCGGCGCTGGCGGCAGGTTTCCTGTGCGGACTCATCGCATGCAACCGCCCGCCCGATTTCATCGTGGCGGCGGCGCTCGGGATCTACGGTCTTTGGTGGGCCGGACGCCAGGCACCTGCGCTGGTGGCGGCGGCCGCGCTGCCCGTGGGGCTGGTGCTGGCCTATAACCTCGGGATCGCCGGCAACGTGGCCGGTGCTTACGGGCTTGCCGGCAAGGCGAGCTTTTTTCAGCATGACCTGCTTTCCGGCCTCGCTGGGCTGCTGTTCAGCCCCACGCGGGGACTCTTCGTCTTCTCCCCCTTCCTGCTCTTCCTTCCCTTCTGCTTGCGACAGGTGCTGCGCGATCGCAGCGCCCGCGGCCTCACCGTCGCGGTCGGCATCGCCGTGATCCTGCAATTGCTGCTCTATGCGAAGACCGACTGGCGGCAGGGCGTTTCCTGGGGCCCGCGTTGGCTGACCGACGTCCTGCCGATGCTGATCTGGATGCTGCCGCCCGTCGTCAGCGCGCTGCCTAACGTGGGGCGCGCAGTGTTCGTGTCGGCCTGCGGCGCGGCGATGGCGATCCAGGCAGTCGGCGCCTTCTGGTACACGGGCGCGAGCGACGCCGCGATCCTCGCCATCGCTAGGGGACCGGATAAAATGCGGGCGGCCTGGGACGTCCGGAACACGCCGTTCATCACTGAACTGCGGCATGCGCGAGCGCCGGCCGAGTTGGCGATCAGCCTGCGCGGCACGCTCGATACCGTAACGGCGAGCGACGGCGAGGCCGGCGACATCGCAGCCGGAAAGGAAATCGACGTCGCCGGATGGGCACTCGCCGCCGGCCACTCGCCGCTGGAGGTGATCCTATTTCTCGACGGCAAACCGGCGGCAGGGACCGCGCGGTTCTTCGCGCGGCCCGACGTCACCGCCGCTTTGGGCGACACGAGCCCGAGCGGCTGGCGCATCGCGATCCCGGCGCACGATGTGAGCCCGGGCGAGCACGTTCTCGCCGCTCTCGTGCGAGCGTACGAGGGGGGCGACCTGCGCCTCCTGGCCGAGCGCCGCATCACGGTGCCGGCGACGCCGCATGCCGGGGCCGAGCAAGGCGCGTCCGACGAGGCGGCCCAGAGGACCAGCCGAGACGTGAGGGACAACCTCGCCGTCGGTGCCCGGCGGGCAGTTGCCGTTCTCACCAGCCGCCAGCAGGACCCTGGTTACTGGCTCACCTCCTACACCGATGCGGCGCGCTTTGAGAGTCCGCGACTCGAAATGAACGTTTTCGTCAACTCGGTGATGATCGACGTCCTCGATCCGGTGGCCGCGGCGGCCGGCCTCGGCGACAGCTTGCAGCGGGCGCGGCATTATCTTGCCGGCCAGATCGAGGACGGAGGGCTCGTTCGCTATCACGGCCGACCCGACGCGCCGACGATCGGCACCCTCGGCTGCGCCATCACGCCGGACGCCGATGACACCGCCCTCGTTTGGAGGATCGCTCCCGGCGCGCATCCGGAGCTGTTGCCGACCGCGCTCGCGACCCTCGACCGTTTCCGTACTCCGGACGGCCTCTACCGGACCTGGCTCGCCCCGCGCGATCGCTACCAGTGCATCGACCCGGGCACGGATGCGAACCCGGCCGACGTCGGCATCCAGATGCACGTGCTCATGCTGCTGGCGCAAGCGGATCCGCCCGCCGCCCACGCCCTGTGCGGCGCGCTCGAACGGGCGATCGCCGAGGACCGCATCTGGGTCTACTATCGGGCCGCTCCTCTGCTTCCCATCCTGCGCCAGGCCGACCTGCAAAGGGCCGGCTGCTCGCTCGAACTGCCGCCGTCGCGGTTGCAAACGACCGTGCCGGGGCAGGAGATCTGGGTCGCCGCCGCCCAGCTGCTGCAGCGCATTGTGGAGGCAAAGGGTCCGGCCCCCGCTTCGGCCGAGATCCTCGCGCTGCTGCAGAGCCTCGCGCAGGACGATTTCTCGTCTCTGCGCCGGTCCCCGCCGCTCCTTTATCACAACGATCTCACCGCCTCGGTGCGAAGGTACTATTGGTCGGAGGAACTCGGTTATGCGCTCTGGCTGAGGCTCTATTTTGAGAACGAGCGCCAGCGGCCGGTCCGCCCCTGTCACGAGAACGATGAGCCTGCAACATGCGGTGCGAGGTGATGCAAACGGCTCCCGGAACAACCGCGGCCGGTCGCCCGGGGACGGCGCGGTCGCTGGCGCGACTACTGTCCTGCATTCGATTCGACGAGGTCCTCGTCCTGCAGGGCTCGCCCTTGATCGGCGCATTCTTCGCGATCGGCACGCTTACGACCGAAAAGGCCGTGCATCTGTCGATCTTCGCCGCCGGCAGTTGTTGTCTGGTGGCGCACGTGTTCGTGCTCAACGATTGGGCCGGGTCGAGCGCCGATCTCAAGGACCCCAACAGGGTGGCGGCAGCATTCAGCACCAAGGGCATCGGCCGCGCCCAGATGCGCTGCCTCTGGATGGTCCTGCTCGCCCTGAGCCTTGTGCTGCTGAGCCCGTTCGGCTGGCGGACCCTGGGCATCGCCTTGGCGATAGCCGGCCTGAGCGCGCTCTATTCCGCTCCCGCGTCCCATGCTAAGGGTGTTCCCCTCCTCAACTCGGCCCTCCACCTCGTCGGCGGCTTACTGCACTTCCTGCTCGGCTACTCGCTGTTCAGCGCCGTCGACGGACGCGGTGTGGAGATCGGCTGCTTCTTCGCGCTGACGTTCGCTGCGGGCCACCTGACCCACGAGGCACGGGATTGCGAGTTCGACCTGCTCAATGGAATAAGGACGAACGCCGTGACGTTCGGCAGGGCGCG
>DASZJC010000002.1:0-1572 GCA_035948495.1 Xanthobacteraceae bacterium
GCGCACCGCGACGATGTCGCCGATGACGACGATCGCGGGCGGCTCCATCCCGGCCGCCTGCGCGTCGCCGACGAGGCGATCGAGCCGGGAAACAAGGATGCGTTCCTGGGCGGTCGTCGCCGCGGCTATGACGGCGGCCGGCGTATCCGGCGCGATGCCGCCGCGCGCCAGCGCCGCGACGATATTCGCCAAGTTATGCATGGCCATGTAGATCACGATCGGCTGGCCCGTTCGCGCGAGCGCCGCCCAGTCGAGGCCATGCTCGTCGGTGGCACCCTGCCCGGTCGCGAAGATCAGCGCCTGGTTGATATGCCGCATGGTGGCCGGCATGGAGGCGGCGGCTAGCGCGGCGAGCCCCGACGTGACGCCGGGAATGACGCGGAACGGGATTCCGGCGCCGGCGAGCGCCAGAGCTTCCTCGCCGCCGCGCCCGAACACGTTCGGGTCGCCGCCCTTGAGCCGCAGCACGCGGCGGCCCGCGCGCGCGAGCGCGATCAAGCGCTGACTGATGTCGGCTTGGGTTGACGAGGGCTTGCCGCCGCGCTTGCCGGCGAACTCGAGCGTCGCGTCCGATCCGGCGAGCGCGAGCACGCGGCTGTCGACCAGGGCGTCGTGCACGACCACATCCGCCTGGGCGAGGCCGGCGAGCGCATCGAGGGTGAGCAGCCCCGGATCGCCCGGACCCGCCCCGGCGAGCCACACGTGACCGGGCTCGAGCACCGGGAAGGTGCCGCGCAATGCCGCGAGCGCGTCCTGTTTGCTCACGGGCATGGCGCGCTATCTTGCCGGCTGAAGGGAGCCGAGACGTGGCCGCTGATGAAGACGAGTTGGGAGGAGCCGCACCCGCCGGACCCCTGCGCCGTGGGTGGACCACCGGCACTTGCGCGGCCGCGGCCGCCAAGGCCGCGTATGCGGCGCTGGTCACCGGCGAGTTCCCCGACCCGGTCGAGGTGAGCTTGCCGCGCGGCGGCCGGCCGGCCTTCGCCCTCGCCATGCAGCGCAAGGAGGCGGGCGCCGCGACCGCCGGCATCATCAAGGATGCAGGCGACGATCCCGACGTGACCCACGGCGCGCTGATCCTCGCCACGGTCCGGCCGGGTGCGCCGGGAGCAGGCGTGACCTTTCGCGCCGGCGACGGCGTCGGCACGGTGACGCGTCCCGGCCTGCCGTTGCCGCCGGGCGAGCCGGCGATCAATCCGGTGCCGCGCCGGATGATCCGCGCCGCAATTGCGGAAGTCGCCACGGCAACCGGACAGACGGGCGACGTCGAGGTGGAGATCGCCATCCCCAACGGACAGGCGCTCGCAGCCCGCACGGTCAATGCCCGGCTCGGCATCGTCGGCGGCCTGTCGGTCCTCGGCACCACGGGGATCGTCGTGCCCTATTCCTGCGCCGCGTGGATCTACTCGATCCGCCAGGGCATCGACGTCGCCCGCGCTGGCGGGTTCGATCATGTCGCCGGCTCGACCGGTTCGGCTTCCGAGGACGCGGTGCGTGCGCTCCACGGGCTTCCCGACGTGGCGCTCATCGACATGGGCGATTTCGTCGGCGGCATGCTCAAATATCTGCGCG
>DASZJC010000003.1:0-4095 GCA_035948495.1 Xanthobacteraceae bacterium
CGTCCGGCTGGCCGCGGCGGCGATCCAGGCGATCTCCCGCGACGCTCCGGACGTCCTCCCCAGGCTTCGCCGCAGCGCGGCGCTCTCCGACTTCGGCCTGCCCGTCCTGCTTCGGCTGGCGCGCGACCCGCAAGGCCGCGCAGCCGTCGGGCTCGATACGCTATGGATCGCCCTCGTGCGCACCGGCTGGCGACGGATGCTGCCGCGCAGCGGCCGCAGGCTTCTGCGGCGGATGGTGATGCGGCCGGAAGCGGCGTGAGGAGCCGGCAGCGTGAGCATAGACCTCGTGACCGGCGGTGCCGGATTCATCGGCTCGCATCTCGTCGACGGGCTGATCGCGCTCGGACGGCGGGTCCGGGTGGTCGATGACTTCGTCTCCGGCCACCGCCGAAATCTGGCCCAGCATACGGGCAATGCCGCACTCGAGATGATCGAAGCCGATGTGGCCGATGCCGCCGCCATGGTCGAGGCGGCCGCGGGAGTTGAACGGGTGTTCCACGTGGCCGCGCTCGCCGACATCGTGCCGTCGATCCAGCGCCCGGACGCCTATTTCCGCGCCAACGTCGACGGCACCTTCGCAACCCTGCAGGCGGCGCGCGCGGCGCAGGTCAAGCGCTTCGTGTACGTGGCGTCCTCGTCTTGCTACGGCATTCCGGACCTTTATCCGACGCCGGAAGAAGCGGAGATGCGTCCGCAATACCCCTACGCCCTGACCAAATGGCTGGGCGAATGCCTGGTGATGCACTGGGCGCAGGTCTATCGGCTGCCGGCCCTTTCACTGCGGTTCTTCAACATCTACGGTCCGCGCGCGCGCACCAGCGGCGCCTACGGGGCGGTGTTTGGCGTGTTCCTCGCGCAGCTGCTCGCCGGCAAGCCGCTGACGATCGTCGGCGACGGCACCCAGCAGCGCGACTTCACCTATGTGTCGGACGCCGTCGCGGCGCTCATCGCCGCCGCCGACTCCGACCGGACGGGCCGCTGCTACAACGTCGGCAGCGACCATCCGGTCTCGGTCAATCGGCTGGTCGAGCTGCTCGGCGCCCGCAACACGGTGCCCATTCCCAAGCGCCCGGGCGAGCCAGACTGCACCTTCGCCGACACGCGGCGCATCAAGGCCGAGCTCGGCTGGTCGGCGCGCGTACCGATCGAGCGCGGGGTCGAGCACATGCTGGCCGCGATCGAATACTGGCGCGATGCTCCGGTGTGGACTCCCGCCACCATTGCGGCCGCCACCGCCGACTGGTTCAATTATCTTGGCAACCGCCAGTAGATTGGGCTATTGCGCTGCGCGGACAAAAAAGAAAACGATGGGCGACAAGATCAAATCCGTTGACGAGTTATCGGCGATCGCTGCCAGAGCGCGCGCCGAAGGCCGCAAGGTCGTGCTCGCCCACGGGGTGTTCGACATCCTGCATATCGGCCACAAGCGGCACCTCGAGCTCGGCAAGCGCAACGGCGAACTGCTGCTCGTCACGATCACCACCGACCGTCACGTCAACAAGGGGCCGGGCCGGCCCGTGTTCCCCGAGCAGCTGCGTGCCGAGATGCTGGCCGGGCTCGAGATCGTCGATCACGTCGGCATTTCGCCCAACCCGGGCGCCGAATACGTCATCGAGAAGATCAGACCGGACGTCTACCTCAAGGGCTCCGAATACAGCGCCGAGGAGAGGGACGTCACCGGGCGCATCACGACCGAGCGGACGATGGTCGAGAAGTACGGCGGCCAGGTCCTGTTCACCGACGACATCACGTTCAGCTCGTCGAACCTCACCAACCTGGCCCTGCAAATCTATCCGGAAGAGGCGGCGGAGTTCCTCAACGCGCTGCGGCGGCGCCTCACCGTCGACGACCTCACGGCCCCGCTCGACGCGCTGGCAAACAAACGCTGCCTAATCGTCGGCGACACCATCCTCGACGAATACATCTACGTCGAGGCGCTGGGGAAGCCGTCGAAGGAGCACATCATCTCGACCCGCTATCTGGAGCGGGAGATCTTCTGCGGCGGCGTCGGCGCTACCGCCAATCTGATCGCGCAATTCTGCGGGTCGGCCGATCTGGTGACGGTGCTCGGGGCGGCCCGAAGCCAGGAAGACTTTATCCGCGGCTCGCTCGCTCCCAACGTGAACCTAATTCCGTTCTATCGCGAAGGCGCGGAGACCACCCTTAAGACCCGGCTGGTCGATCCTGGTTACGTGAAAAAGCTCATCGAAATAAACTACCTGACCGACGAGCCCCTGCCCGCTCCCACCCAGGCCGCGATCAATCGCAAGGTCGACCAGACGATCGCCGACTACGACATGGTGATCGTCAACGATTTCGGCCACGGCCTGATCGACGAGGAGCTGATCGACATCCTGTGCCGCAAGGCGCGCTTCCTCGCCGTCAACGCGCAAACCAACAGCGCCAACCGCGGATTCAACCTCGTCACCAAATACCCGCGTGCCGATTTCGTGTGCATCGACGAGCCGGAGGCCCGTCTCGCGGTCGCCGACCGTTATTCTGCCATCGACACCGTGATCGAGAAGCTGCGCACGCGGATGCACTGTCCCAATTTCATCATCACCCACGGACGGTTCGGGTCCGTCGTTGCCGCGGAAGGCCGCGACATCGAGCGCATTCCCGTCCTGACCCGACAGATCGTCGACACCATCGGGGCCGGCGACGCGTTCTTTTCCCTCTCCGCGCCGCTGGTCGGCAGCGGTTGCGATCCGTTCCTCGCCGGCTTCGTCGGCAATGCGGTCGGCGCCATCAAGATCGGCATCGTCGGACACCAGCACTACATCACGCGGGCGGAAGTCGTGAAATATCTCACCAGCCTCCTCAAATAGGCCGGCGAAGCCGGCGGCGCCTTTTCCTTGACGCGCGGAGCCGGCGCGGGCATAGGTTGCCGGCGCCCGATCTATCAAAGCAGGCTGCCGGTTTCCGGCAGGATCGCTCGCAAGAGCGGGGGAAGGGACCATGCTCGACAGCGTTCGCAATTCCTATATCGACGGCTACGCCAACGCGCTCGCGACCGTCCTGCAGGATGCCGAGGCGACGGATGCGGCAGGCCGCCCCGTGCCGATCGACGAAGTCGTCCGCTGGGCGGCGGCGACGGCGCGCCGCGCCCACGCTGCCGGTCACAAGCTGATGTTCGTGGGCAACGGCGGCAGCGCCACGACCGCCAGCCACATGGCGACCGACTACAACAAGAACGGCAACCTGCGCACCCTGTCGCTCAACGACAGCAGCATGCTCACCTGCCTTGCCAACGATTACAGCTTTGCCGACGTGTTCGCCAAGCAGGTCGAGTTCCATGCGCAGCCCGGCGACATTCTGGTGGCGATCAGCTCGTCCGGCAAATCGCCCAACATCCTCAATGCGGCAAAGGCGGCGCGCACGCTCGGGTGTATCATCCTGACGATGAGCGGATTCGGCGCCGACAACCCGCTGCGCGGCCAAGGCGACATGAACATTTATTTGCCGTCCGACCTCTACGGCATAGTCGAGATCGGGCATTTGGCGCTGTGTCACGCCATTCTCGATTACAGTATGGAGCAGGATGGTCGCGGCCCGGCGCGCAGGCGCGACTGACGTCGCCACATGCATGTGAAGAACCCGTCGCTGCACCGCGTGCTGGTCACCGGCGGCGCCGGCTATGTCGGGGCCATGCTGGTGCCGGCCCTGCTCGCGGCCGGTTACGCCGTCAACGTGCTCGACCTCTACATCTACGGCGAAGACGTGCTCGGCCAGGTGCGCGGCAGCCCGGGCCTCGCCGAGATCAAAGGCGACATCCGCGATCCGCTCGCGGTCGCGCGCGCGCTCAAGGGCTGCGACGCGGTCATCCACCTCGCCTGCATCTCCAACGATCCGTCCTTCGAGCTCAATCCGGCGCTCGGGCGCTCGATCAACCGCGATGCCTTCGTGCCGCTGGTGCGCGCCAGCAGGGACGCCGGCGTCAAGCGCTTCATCTACGCCTCGTCGTCCTCGGTCTACGGCGTCAAGAACGGCGTCGAAGTCACCGAGGAGCTGTCACGCGAACCGCTCACCGACTATTCGCGCTTCAAGGCCGAATGCGAGGACTTGCTCGACACGGAGCGCGAGCGCGGCTTCGTC
>DASZJC010000004.1:0-1523 GCA_035948495.1 Xanthobacteraceae bacterium
GGACGGATCATGCGGACGCTCCTTGTAGGGTGGGCAAAGGCGCGTTAGCGCCATGCCCACGCGGTTTAATTTGTTTGGTGGAAGCGAAGACGTGGGCACGCGCCTGACGGCGCTTTGCCCACCCTACGGGCTAATGCGCCCTACTTGCTCAACCCATGCTCCTTGATCCACGCCGCCTGGCAGCGCAGCGAGATCGAGAACTTGTGCTCGCCCATGCAGTCGCGGATGCGGGCGCCGTCGCGCGCGGCATATTCCTTCGGGCACAGCCGGCGCACGTCGCCGTCGCAGGCGCGGCGGATCGCGGCCGAAGGTTCCTGCGGATGCGCGGGATGCGGGATTGCCAGGATGGCAAGCGTCGCGATGAGGACGAGCCAGATGATCGGCTGAAGCTGCCAGTGCATGGAGAATTTCCGTAGGGTGCATTAGCGCCGGAGGCGCGTAATGCACCGTGTTTTTGTTTGATAGGCAGGCGGCGCAATACGCGGCTGCGCCGCTATTGCGCCCTACGTATTCGGCGGTGGCGCGAAGAAACAACGGCGCGAGCCGTCCGGGCGCTTGCAGCGCCAGTAGGCGCCGTCCGGCGAGGGCTGCGCCTCGGCATAGGGCACGATCTCGGCGCGCACGTGCTCCTGCCCGTCGCCCTCGGTTTGTTTGACGACGACGTGGTAGCCGTCCGCGCGCGCGGAAACTTGTTCGCTCGGCAGCACGAAGCAGTCGCCTTCCCCGCAGCACCATTCGCCGGCGGCGTTGCGTAACGCCCCGCGCGAGATCCAGGAATCGTGTGCGTCGAGGCTCGCCGCGAGGAACAACCAGATAGCAAAGGCGAGGACGAGCAAGCCGATGACGGCCGGCCAGGGAGCGGCGAATAGCGAGTACCCCCGGGTCGAAGAGCCCGGGGGGAGTAGTGAAGCGTGCCCGCTGTTCTTTCTATTCGCTATTCGCCATTCGCTATTCGCGGACGTCTTCACTCCTCACTCCATTCCACAAAGACATTGAGCACCGTGCCGCCCGGCATCGTCGCGCCGTTGAGGTTGAGGTAGAGGCCTTCGGCCGCGGAATTGAGCACGATCGATTTGTCGTTGACCGTGCCGAAGTCGAACTCGACCGGCACCGCGGCTCCTCCCGAGCCGGCGGCGGAGAGGTTGATCTGCTGCGCCCGGATCGCGCCGACCGGCGTGCCGGCGGTGGGCGCGGCCGCAAACGTCGACACCGAGGCGGTCGCAGCGCCGTCGTTCGAATCGTGCGAGACAGCCGTGAGCGCGGTCGGGGTGCCGGCGGAATCCGCGCTCGAGCGCTTGAGGAGCTGCACGTCGAGCTGGTTCGCCGCCGTGGCCCGTCCCGACACGGCAAAGCGCAGCACCCGCACCTGTTTGCTCGCCGACCCGACGATGCCGACGATGTCCTGGGGCGTCGCGTAGGGCGAATAGGCGATGGCCGCGGCCGAATAGGTCGGCTTGCGGCCTTCCGCGTTCGACATCTGCGCCCCGGTCTTGTCGAGCGAGACGACCTGCATCGAGGTCGCC
>DASZJC010000005.1:0-2893 GCA_035948495.1 Xanthobacteraceae bacterium
GGGCGGCCTGTCCCACAAGGCGGCGCTAATCCCGCCCTCCGCATGGGCCAAGCACATGACCGACTTCGCGCACGCGCGGCGGATGATGGTCGACGGCCAGATCCGCACGAACGACGTGACCGACCTGCGTTTGCTCGCCGCATTCGAGGAGGTGCCGCGCGAGCGTTTCGTGCCGCAGCGCTGGCAGCCCATGGCCTATCAGGACCTCGACGTGCCGCTCCAAGACGCCGCGGGAGCGCGCCGGCTGCTCAAGCCCATGGTGCTGGCGAAGCTGATCCAGGCGGCCGCGGTCGGGGAGGGGGATCGGGTGCTCGATGTCGGCTGCGCGACCGGCTATGCGTCGGCGATCCTCGCCCGACTGGCGCGCGTCGTCATTGCGCTCGAGGAGGATGCCGCCTTGGCCGAGGCGGCCGCCGGTGCGCTGGCCGCCGTCGGCGCCGGCAACGCGAAAGTCGTCACCGGCCCCCTCTCGGCCGGCTGGGCGCGGGAGGCCCCCTACGACGTCATCCTGCTCGACGGCTCGATCGAGATCGCGCCCCAGGCGCTGCTCGATCAACTGGGCGATGGCGGGCGGCTCGTCGGCATCGTCGGCCGCGCTCCGATCGGCCGCGGCACGGTCTATCGCCGCAGCGGCACCCACGTGAGCGCGCATCCGGAATTCGACGCGGTGGCGCCGCTGTTGCCCGGCTTCGCCAAGCCGCCCGCATTCGTATTCTAACCGGGCCGATTCCCGCCGTCCGGAAAGTGTTGCGCATTTGCGCCACTCGCGAACTTTTTAGCGGCGCCGCCGTAGCGGGGGTTTCCCCTCGCCGGGGCGACCCCTATTGTCGATTCGGTAGAAAAGGGACGGGAGCCGGCGGACGAAATCCGCAAGGCGCCCGCATTGGGTGGCGGAGCGGGCGGTGCGTAGGACCGGTTGGAGCGCCAAGCGGACGGTCCGGGGAGCGGCGCTGGCCGCGTGCGCCGCGAGCGCGGTCCTGTACCCGTTGCGCGCGCCGGCGGAGACCATCGAATCCGCGCTGGTGAAGGCCTATCAGAACAATCCCCAGCTCAACGCCCAGCGCGCGAACGTGCGGTCGATCGACGAGGGCGTCCCGCAGGCCCTGTCGGGATATCGCCCGCGGGTTACGATTACCGGCACCGCCGGGGAGCAATTCATCGATGCGACCGCCAAGGCCGTCGGCGTGGTGCCTGTTCCCGGCACGGGGCGAACCCTACAAACCGCCACCTACGAAGGGGTATCCAACACGAGCACGCCGTGGAGCTACGGAATTACGGGACAGCAGACGCTGTTCAACGGGTTCCAGACCGCGAACCGCACCCGGGCGGCGGAAAGCCAGGTCTCCTCGGCGCGCGAGGGGCTGCGCGTGCTCGAGCAGACCGTGCTGCTCACCGCCGCGACCACGTACATGGACGTGCTGCGCGACACCGCGAGCCTCGAAGTCCAGCGCAGCAACGTGCGCGTGCTCCAAGAGACGCTCAAGCAGACCAACGACAGGTTCCAGGTCGGCGAGGTGACGCGCACGGACGTGGCCCAGGCGGAAGCGCAGCTGGCGGCCGGCCAGTCGGCGATGCTCGCCGCCGAATCCACGCTGACCACCTCGAAGGCGAATTACCGCCAGGTGATCGGCGTCGAGCCCGTCGGCCTGACGCCGGGCTCGCCGGTCGACCGATTTTCGCCGCACACACTGCAGGCGGCGATCGAGAGCGGGCTGGTGGAAAATCCCAACGTGACCGCCGCGATGTACGGCATCGACGTGGCGTTTCTGCAGGTCAAGGTCAATGAAGGGGCGCTCTATCCCTCGCTGACGGTGGCGGCGACCGCACAGCAGAGTTCCTTTGTGCAGAACAGTTCGTCGCCGATATTCTGGAGCGCCTCGGCCATCGGCACGCTGACCGTGCCGGTCTATCAGGGCGGCCAGGAGTATTCGCTCATTCGCCAGTCGAAGGAGACGTTGGGGCAACAGCGCCTCAACCTCGAACTGGTGCGCACCCAGACGCGCCAGCAGGTGGTGCAGGCCTGGGGCCAGAACGAGGCCGCCAAGGCGCAGGTCAAGGCCGCCAATTCGCAGGTGTACTCGTCCGAGGTCGCCCTCAACGGCGTGCGCGAGGAGGCGCGCGTCGGCCAGCGCACCACCCTCGACGTGCTCAACGCCCAGCAGGCGCTGGTGAACGCGCGCATTGCCCTGGTGACCGCCCAGCACGACCGGGTGGTCGCGTCCTATAACGTGCTGGCGGCGGCCGGCCGATTGTCGCCCCAGACCATGCACCTGCCGACCACGATCTATGATCCGGGCGTGCATTATCAGCAGGTGCGCGATGCGTGGATCGGCGTGCGCACGCCGGACGGACATTAGAGCATGATCCCGAAAAGTGGGTACCGGTTTTCGGAAAAGATCATGCTCCGGCAATAAGCTAAAGCGGGATGACGATTCGAAGATAAGTCATCCCGCTTTAAAGCGTAGCGTTTTCCCGGCGTCCTCGCGGCGTATCAACACTTGGTAGGTGGCCCGCGCCTGTCCACAGGTCGTTGCTTGCGTTCAACTTCGACCTGCCATACTGGCTCGAATCCTGGCAATGTTTTCGCGCCAGTGATTCGCGCATAAGCGGCGACCGCGCTGCGCCTGACGCGGTTTTGACAGGGATGCGGCGGATGACGCAGCCGGCGAAGGCCCAAGAGCCCTCGATGGAGGAGATTCTCGCCTCCATCCGGCGGATCATTGCCGACGACGACGCGACCAAGCCGCCCGCCAAGGCGCCGCCCAAGGCGGCCGAGCCGGCACCCGCGAAAGCCGCGCCTGCGCCGCCTGAGGCTGCGCCGGCGGCTCCCGCCGAAGGGGCGGGCCAGGACGACATCGACGCCATGCTGGCGGATCTCGACGAGGCCCCGGAA
>DASZJC010000006.1:0-3629 GCA_035948495.1 Xanthobacteraceae bacterium
ACGTTGGCACGAGCGCATGCTCAACATCCACCCGGCGTTGCTGCCGGCGTTCAAGGGCCTCGATACGCACCGGCGGGCGCTGGCGGCCGGCGCGAAAACGCACGGCGCCACCGTCCATTTGGTGGTCGCCGACATGGATTCCGGCCCGATCGTGCTCCAGGAAGCCGTTCCCGTGCATCAAGGCGACACGGTGGAGACATTGAGCGCGCGCGTGCTTGAGATCGAACACCGGATCTATCCGCGCGCGCTCAAGCTCCTGGCCCAAGGGCGCGTGCGGGTCGTCGATGGCCGCTGTCTGATCGACCGTCAGGCCGGAACGTGAGTCAAATCAAAATGAGCAGGAAACAAAAAATAACCCCCGGCTCGGGAGCCGGGGGAAATAAAATCCACCGCAGCCGGACAACGGCCTCGCGGTGAGCCTCGTCAGCTCACCTTGAGGTTTTCCGCCGACGTCTTGCCGCGATTGGTGACAAGCTCGTATTCCACCACTTGGCCCTCGTTGAGCGAGCCGAGGCCGGCCCGCTCGACGGCCGAGATGTGGACGAAGACGTCCTTGTCTCCGGTTGCGGGCCTGATGAACCCGTAGCCCTTGGTCGGGTTGAACCACTTGACGGTGCCTTTTTGCATCGTCGGTCTCCTGGTATTGAAGCCGATCCTCACGTGGCAGTGCGCGCCGCACGCCGCGGCCACAACCCGGTTTTTGGAGAGGTCCGAAGCGATCGCGCCCCCCGGGGCACGTAGGCCTGAACGGCCAAAATCAGATTGCGAGCGGAAAACAACACCAGAAATGGGGCTATAGCAAGGCGAGAGAGGTCCTGTCGGCATGCCAACACGACGGAGCCATGCGCGCGCGGCAACGCGGCGCAGACAGGACACTCGCAAACAATCGATGCAGGCGGAAAACCCGCGACAACGGCAGACATCGCCGCATTTGAGCGATGCGCGCGCGACCGATCGGAGTCGATGGCGCGCCGGCCGATCCGCAGTGACGGCCGTCACGCCGCCGGCTGCACCCACACGCGATTGTCGTGGAACGCCGCGCCGCCGAATGGGGCGATCGCATCGGCGCCGGTCAGGGTGTTGATGCCGCGGCCGTCTTCGAAGGTCGCGTTGGGAAACACGGATTCGGCGATCAGCACCCCGCGCCGCACCCCCGCGAACAGGGTTGCGTGCAACCGCACTTCGCCGCGCCGATTGCCGAGCACGACCTTGTCGCCGTCGGCAATGCCGAGCGCCGCCGCGTCGTCAGGGTGGATCATCACGTGCGGCCGCCGCTCGCTCGCCAGGGAAGTCGGCGTTTCGGTGAAGCTCGAATTGAGGAACGAGCGCGCCGGCGAGGTCGCGAGCCGAAACGGGTGTTCCGCATCCGCCTCCTCGATCGCGTTCCAATGGTCGGGCAGGCTCGGCATGGTCTCGACCGGGCCGGCCAAGCCGCCTTCGCGCGGGAACGGCACCTTGGGCCAATCGGGCTTGAACCGGAATTTACCGTCCGGCCACGCAAAGCCTTCGAGGTAATGCGCGGTCGCGAAGTCGGTTTGGCAGTCGATCCAGCGTTTGCCCTCGAGATCGGCGAGCGTTCCCCAACCCGACTGGACAAGCGTCCAGTCGATCAGCTCGCGCGCCGTCATGGCAAAGCCCGGGTGGCGGGCGCCGAGGCGTCCGGCGAGCGCGCAAATGACCTCATGGTTGGAGCGGCATTGTCCGGGCGGCTCGATCAGTTTCGGCCCGAGCATGATGTATTGGTGGCCGCCGCCCTGATAGACGTCGTCGTGCTCCATGAACATGGTCGCGGGCAGCACGACGTCGGCCATCCTGGCGGTCTCGGTCATGAATTGCTCGTGCACGCACACGAACAGGTCTTCGCGCGCAAAGCCGCGTTTGACGCGCGTCTGCTCGGGGGCGACCGACACCGGATTGGTGTTCTGGATGAAGAGCGCAGTCACCGGCGGGCCGCCCTGCAACCCGGCCGCCTCGCCCTCGAGGATCGGACCGATGCGCGACTGATCGAGCATGCGCACCGCCGGGTCGCGGGCGTCGATTCCCTCGATCATCGTCTTGTTCCAGTGGTAGATCGCGCTGTTGTTGTGGAAGGCGCCCCCGCCCTCGTAACGCCAGGCGCCGGTGACCGCCGGAATGCAGCTCGCCGCGTGCATGTTGACGGCGCCGTTGCGCGAACGCGAGAAGCCGTAGCCGAGGCGGAAATAGGCGCGCTTGCGCTCGCCGACGAGCCGCGCGAAGGCCTCGATCGTCTCCACGTCGCATCCGGTGATGCGGGCGGCCCATTGCGGCGACCGTTCGCGCACGTGGGCGGCGAGCTCGGCGGGGGCGTCGGTGTAGCGATCGAGATAGTCGTGATCGGCCTTGCCGTCGCGGAACAGGCAATGCATGACCGCACAGGCGAGCGCCCCGTCGGTGCCGGGGCGCACCAGCACCGGCAGGTCGGCCTGTTCCATGGTGCTGTTCATGTAGACGTCGACCGCGACGATCTTGGCGCCGCGCTCCTTGCGCGCGCGCACCGCGTGGGTCATCACGTTGACCTGGGTATTGACCGCGTTGGTCCCCCAAATCACCACGAGATCGGACTTCGCCATTTCGCGCGGGTCGGGGCCGGCGATGCGGCCGGTTCCGGCGATGTATCCGGTCCACGCCGGGTTGATGCAGATGGTGGAAAAGAACCCGGAATATTTTTTTACGTGCCGCAGGCGATTGATGCCGTCGCGCATCACCAGCCCCATGGTGCCGGCGTAGTAGTAGGGCCAGACGGCTTGCGGGCCGTCGCGGCTCTCGACGGCGAGGAGTTTTTCGGCGACGAGGTCGAGCGCCGCATCCCACGAGGCCGATGCGAACTCGCCCGAACCCTTCGGTCCCTTGCGCACGAGCGGTTCGAGCAGGCGGGCCGGATGGTGAATGCGCTCGGCGTATCGCGCGACCTTCGCGCAGATGACGCCGTCCGTATAGGAATTGTCTCGCGCGCCGCGGACCCGGCCGATGGTGCGCTCGTCGAGCACCTCGACCTCGAGCGCGCAGGTCGACGGGCAATCGTGCGGGCAGGCGGACGCAGCGGTCCGGCGCACGAAGGGAACGCCGCGGACGGCCTGGTTCATCGGTTGTAATCCTTTTTCCGGCCGACCCTGCGGCTCGTGTCCCGATTTCGAAGTTCGCTCTCGCGGCACTAGGTCGCCGTGGTTCTCCGCGAGCGCAGACACCACAGGGCCGACGTCAATACGATGACGGCCCCCGCCAGTGCGAACGCCAACTCGACCGGATTCACGGTGATTTCCGGACCGTGATGTCCGCTCCCCGGGAAGATAGTGGAGTCGAGGGCGAATGTCAGGCTGGTCGTCGCTGGGAGAAATTGCCTCATCGCCGGGTCGTCGAACACCAAGCCGCCGCCGATCCAGCCGAGCAGCGCCGCGCCGGCCCATACCAGCATCGGATAGCGTTCGAGCAGCGCCATGATCAGGGCGGCGCCGGCGATCACGAGCGGGATGCTCACCATGAGGCCCAGTCCCAGGAGCACGTAGCTGCCCCTGGCCGCCGCTGCCACCGCAATGACGTTGTCGAGGCTCATGACGACGTCGGCGAGCACCACGATCTTCACCGCCCGCCGCAGATCTTCGACCGCCTCG
>DASZJC010000007.1:0-5041 GCA_035948495.1 Xanthobacteraceae bacterium
CCGCTTGCCGCGATCGTCGGCGGCGCCAAGATTTCCACCAAGCTCGACCTCCTCGGCAACCTCATCGCCAAGGTCGATGCGCTGATCATCGGCGGCGGCATGGCCAACACCTTCCTGGCCGCCGAAGGCAAGCCGGTCGGCAAATCGCTCGCCGAGCACGATCTCGTCGCGACCGCGCGCGACATCATGGCCAAGGGGGCGGAGCGGCACCGCGAGATCGTGCTGCCGGTCGACGCGGTCGTGGCCCGGGAATTTGCCGCCCACGCGCCTTCGCGCGTCGTCTCGGTCAACGCGGTGGACGGCGACGATATGATCCTCGACATCGGCCCGCGAAGCATCGAGCATGTGGTCTCGGTGCTCGCCCGGACGAAGACCCTGGTGTGGAACGGACCGTTCGGGGCATTCGAGCTGGAGCCGTTCGACACCGGCACGATCGAGGCGGCGGAGGCCGTCGCCGAGCTGACCCAGGCCGGCAAGCTCGTGTCGGTCGCGGGCGGGGGCGACACCGTCGCGGCGCTCAACAAGGCCGGCGTGACCGATCGTTTCACTTATGTCTCGACGGCCGGCGGCGCGTTCCTCGAATGGCTCGAGGGCAAGGCATTGCCCGGCGTCGACGTCTTGCGGGCAAAATGACGACTTCAACCTTAGGGAAGTGAGAAGCAACAAAGGAGGGTCCGATGAACCTCGCGGAGCTTAACAAGGTCGCCGAGGCGATGGCCGCGCCCGGCAAGGGAATTCTCGCCGCCGACGAATCGTCCGGCACGATCAAGAAACGGTTCGATACCATCGGGGTGGAGTCGACGGCGGACACCCGCCGCGACTATCGCGAGCTGCTGTTCCGTTCGAACGAGGCGATGTCGAAGCACATTTCGGGCGTCATCCTCTACAACGAGACCATCCGCCAAAGCGCCCGCGACGGCACGCCGCTGGTCAAGCTGATCGCCGGCGCCGGCACCCTGCCCGGCATCAAGGTCGACAAGGGAACGAAGCCGCTCCCCTTCTGCCCCGGCGAGGTGATCACCGAGGGGCTCGACGGGTTGCGCGAGCGCCTGGTCGAATATCGCGGCCTCGGCGCCAAGTTCGCCAAGTGGCGCGCGGTCATCGACATCGGCGCCGGCATCCCGAGCTACAACTGCATCAAGTCGAACGCCCAGGCGCTCGCGCGTTACGCGGCGCTGTGCCAGGACGAAGGCATCGTTCCGATCGTCGAGCCCGAGGTGCTGATGGACGGCGATCACGACATCGACCGCTGCCAAACGATCACCGAATGGGTCCTCAAGACGGTCTACGAGGATCTCTATTACGCCCGCGTCCAGCTCGAAGGCACCGTGCTCAAGCCCAACATGGTCGTGCCGGGCAAGAAGTGTCCCAAGCGCGCCTCGGTCGAGGAAGTGGCGGAAAAAACCGCGCGCGTGCTCAAGTCCTCGGTGCCGGCGGCGGTGCCCAGCATCGCGTTCCTGTCCGGCGGCCAGTCGGACGAGGAGGCGACCGCACACCTCGATGCGCTCAACCGCATCGGCGGATTGCCGTGGCGGCTGACGTTCTCCTACGGCCGCGCCCTGCAGGCCGCTCCGCTGAAGGCCTGGTCGGGAAAGCCCGAGAACGTGGCGGCGGCCCAGCGCGCCTTCTCCCATCGGGCGCGGATGAACGGGCTTGCGGTGCTGGGGCAATGGAAAGCTGATCTGGAGAGAAAGGCGGCGTAGATTGCGCCTTCGCCCGCTTCGGCCGGCCGGTGGCGGCGGATAATGCCGGCCCGCCCGGCGCGGGGCAGAGGTTCGCTGCGATGACGGCTCCTCGACGATCGGCCACACATCGCGGGCGATCGACGCCGCGGCTTTATCTCGTCACCCCGCCGATCGACGCCCCGGGGCTCGGAGCGATGCTCGCCGCGGCTCTCGACGCGGCCGATGTCGCGGCCGTGCTCGCGCGCGTCCCGGCGGCCGGAGAAGCAACGCTGATCGAGCGCGTGCGCGCCATCGCGCCCGCCATTCAGGATCGCGGCGTTGCGTTGCTTATCGACGGTCATCCGGCGAGCGTGGTCCCGGCCGGAGCGGACGGCGTCCACGTCGCCGGGACCGCCGCGGTCGATGGCGCTTTGCCGGGTCTGAAGTCTGGCTATATCGTCGGCTGCGGTGGGCTTAATAGCCGTCACGACGCCATGGTGGCCGGCGAGCGCGGCGCGGACTACGTCATGTTCGGCGAACCTGGCCGGGACGGCCGCCGACCCGTTTTCGACGCCCTTGTCGACCGGGTGGCCTGGTGGGCGAAGCTGTTCGAGGTGCCGTGCGTGGGATGGGCCATGAACCTGGATGAGGTCGCCGCCTTGGCCGCCGTCGGCGCGGACTTCGTCGCGATCGGCGATGGGGTCTGGACTTACCCGGACGGGCCCGGTGCCGCGGTGGCGGCAGCGGCGATGCGGCTGAACCGCTCCGAGCCGGTTTCATGAATCGGGTGCGCCTGATCACGCTTGCGGCGGCACTGGCGTTCGCCGGGGCGCATTTTCCCGCCTCGGCGCAGGCGCCGATCCAGATCGGCCCGCCCGCTCAGATTACTCCCCCCAGGGCAATCAGACCGGCGGTCAAACCGGCGAAGCCGCGTCCCAAAAAACCCGCCGCGAAGGCGCCGGCCGAGCCCGCCGGCAAGGCAACGGGTTTTGCTCCGAGCGCCCCGCCCGCCAAGCCGGCGCCCCCGGCCACGGTGTTCGGCGAGCCGACCGACCGGCCCATCACGCCGGCCGACGTTGCCTCGGCTCCCGATGCCAATGCGCCCTACGTGGCTTTCCAGGCCGGCCAATTCCTGACCGCGTTTGCCGAAGCCACTCGCCGGGTGGAACAGAAGGGCGACCCCAAGGCGATGACGCTCCTGGGCGAGCTTTACGGCGACGGCTATGGCGTCCCTCACGACGACGCCAAGGCGGTCGCGTGGTATTCGCTCGCCGCCGACCGAGGCGATCCTGAAGCCATGTTCGCCCTGGCGATGTTCCGGTTCGCCGGCCGCGGCGGTCCGCGCGACCGCGAAGCCGCAGCCGATCTTCTCGCGCGGGCGGCCAAGCTCGGCCACGTCGGCGCCTCCTATAATCTCGGCCTGCTTTATCTCGAGGGGCAGCAATTCCCGCAGGATTTCAAGCACGCCGCCGAGCTGTTCCGTTCGGCCGCCGACGCCGGCAACCCGGAAGCCCAGTACGCGCTCGCCACGCTTTACAAGGAAGGGCGCGGGGTGCCGAAGGACCTTGTCGAATCCGCACGGTTGCTCGGCGCGGCGGCCCGCGGCGGCAATATCGACGGGGAGGTCGAATACGCCATCGCGCTTTACAACGGCACGGGCGTGCCGCGCGACGAAGCAGGCGCCGCCGCGCTCCTGCGCAAGGCGGCGCAGCGCGGCAGTCCGATCGCGCAAAACCGGCTCGCCCGCATACTTGCCACCGGCAAGGGCCTCCCGGCCGACCCGGCTAAGGCGACCAAATGGCACCTCGTCGCCAAGGCCGGCGGTGCCGGCGACCCGTGGCTCGACACCTTCGTGCAGGGCCTCAAGCCGGCCGACCGCGAGGCCGGCGAAAAAGCCGCGAAGGCCTGGCTCGACGCGCTGCCGCCGCCGCACTCTTGACGTCGATCCGCCCCGCGGGGCAGATCACCCGTTTCCACGACAACCCGGACCGCCCGCGTGGCCAAGCTCAACGGCAGCGAAATCCGCCCCGGCATGGTGATCGAGCACCTCGGCTCGCTCTGGGTTGCGGTCAAGACCATGGCGGTGAAACCCGGCAAAGGGCCGGCCTACAACCAGGTCGAGCTGAAGAACCTCCTCGACGGCCGCAAGCTCAACCATCGTTTCGGCGCCGACGAACGGGTCGAGGAAACGCATCTCGAGCGCCGCAATTTTCAATTCCTGTACCGCCAGGACGACAGCCTGGTGTTCATGGACACGGACAATTACGAGCAGATCGAGCTGGCGCAGGACTTCGTGGGCGAGCGGGCGGCTTTCCTCAAGGACGGCATGACCGTGACGGTCGCGCTGCACGGCGGCCGGCCGATCGGCATCCGTCTGCCCGAGCACGTCGTGCTCGAAGTGACCGAGGCCGACGCGGTCATCAAGGGACAGACCGCCGCCTCCTCGTACAAGCCGGCCCGGCTGGAGAATGGTCTGCGGCTGATGGTCCCGCCGTTCGTCACCGCCGGTGAGAAGGTCGTTGTCGATACCAACGACGTCGCCTATGTCCGGCGCGCCGATTCCTGATTTTGAGATCACGCGCCGCGATGCCCCGCTCCGCCCTCCTTAACGTGATGACGCAGGCCGCGCGCAAGGCCGCGCGCGGCCTCAAGCGCGACTTCGGCGAGGTCGAGCGCCTGCAGGTGTCGCTCAAAGGCCCGGGCAATTTCGTCTCGGCGGCCGATCGGCGCGCCGAGGAAATCCTGTGCGAGGAGTTGACCAAAGCGCGCCCCGGTTACGGGTTCCTCGGCGAGGAAGGCGGCCGCCGCGCGGGCAGCGACAAGACCAACACCTGGATCGTCGATCCGCTCGACGGCACCACCAATTTCCTGCACGGCATCCCGCAATTCGCCATCTCGATCGCGCTCGAGCGCGACGGCGTCCTCGTGGCGGGCCTGATCTACAATCCGGCGAACGACGAATTCTACACGGCCGAACGCGGCAAGGGCGCCTTCCTCAACGACCGCCGCCTGCGCGTCGCCGCCCGAAGAAGCCTCGACGACGCGGTCGTCGCCTGTGCCCTTCCGCACCGGGGGCGCGGCGGCCTTGCCGAGTTCCGCAAGGAGTTTGCCGCGGTGCAGGAGAAGGTCGTGGGATTGCGCCGGTTCGGCGCCGCCGCGCTCGATCTCGCGTGGATCGCCGCCGGCCGGATCGACGCGTACTGGGAGCGCAATTTGTCGCCCTGGGACATGGCGGCCGGCATCGTCATTGTGCGCGAGGCCGGCGGGTTCGTGAGCGATCTCGACGGAGGCGACGCGATGCTCGCCAAAGGCCACGTCGTTGCCGGCAACGAGGCGATGCATCGCGACCTGCTGCGGGTGCTGCAACAAGCCGCAAG
>DASZJC010000008.1:0-1984 GCA_035948495.1 Xanthobacteraceae bacterium
CCGACCGAGAACTCGAAGGGATTGCGCTTCGGCTCGTTCGTGCAGATCCGCGACGTGATCGAGGAAGAGCTGGAGCAGGCGTTCGCGGGCAAGAAGACCGCCAAGGAAGCGCTCGACTCCGCGGTCAAGCGCAGCAACGACCTGCTGCGCCAGTTCGAGAAGGCGAACATGTGAGCGGACCGAAGGTCACATCTCGGCCGCCGGCATGCAAACCAAACGCGTGACGTTCGGAGGCTACGCGCTGCCGGCGCTGCTGGTGGCGCCGCAGCTTGCGGTAACGTTCGTGTTCTTCGTCTGGCCGGCGAGCCAGGCGCTCTACCAGTCGGTCCTGCAGGAGGATCCGTTCGGGCTCAAGCGCGAGTTCGTCGGGCTCGCCAACTTCCGGCGGGTGTTCGCCGACCCGGCCTATCTCGATTCGTTCGGCATCACGGCGGCGTTCTCGCTCGCGGTCGCGGCCATCGCGCTCGGGATGGCGCTGTTCCTCGCCGCCATGGCCGACTGGGTGATCCGCGGCGCGACCGCCTATATGACCCTGCTGATCTGGCCCTACGCGGTGGCGCCGGCGATCGCCGGCGTGCTGTGGTGGTTCCTGTTCCACCCGACCATCGGCATTTTCGCCTACGTGCTGTCGCGCTTCGGCATCGCCTGGAATGATCTGCTCAACGCGCGCCAGGCGTTCCTGCTGATCGTGATCGCGGCGGCGTGGAAGCAGGTGTCGTATAATTTCGTGTTCTTCCTCGCCGGCCTGCAATCGATCCCGCGCTCGCTCATCGAGGCGGCGGCGATCGACGGCGCCGGCCCGGTACGGCGCTTTCGCACCATCATCGTGCCGCTGATCGGGCCGACCACGTTCTTTTTGCTGGTCGTCAACATCGTCTATGCGTTCTTCGACACGTTCGGGATCGTTCACGCCACGACCGGCGGCGGCCCCGGCACCGCGACCACGATCCTGGTCTACAAGGTGTACAAGGACGGGTTCGAGGCGCTCGATCTCGGCGGCTCCGCCGTGCAGTCGGTCGTGCTGATGGCGGTGGTCGTCGCGCTCACGCTCATCCAGTTCCGCTTCATCGAGCGCAAGGTGCATTACTGAAAGCCCGCGCATGGTCGAGAACCGGCCCGCCCTGACCGTCCTCGCGCACGCGACGCTGATTCTGGGCGCGGCCCTGATGGCGGCGCCGGTCTGGCTCGCCTTCGTCGCCTCGACCTATCCGGGCGCCGACTTCGTCTCCGGCCGGCTGCCGCTGTGGCCCGGCTCACAGTTCATCGCCAATTACCGCACGGTGCTCTCGCAGGGCCTGTCGAACGCCGGCGCGCCGCCGATCGCCGGCATGCTGATCAATTCGGCGATCGTTGCCACCCTGATCGCGGTCGGCAAGATCGCGGTCTCCCTGCTCTCGGCCTTCGCCATCGTCTATTTCCGTTTCCCGTTCCGGGCGGTGGCGTTCTGGATCATCTTCATGACCTTGATGCTGCCGGTCGAGGTCCGCATCCTGCCGACCTTCGAGGTGGTCTCGCAGCTCGGCCTGCTCAACAGCTACGCCGGGCTCTCGATTCCGCTGATCGCCAGCGCCACCGCGACCTTTCTGTTCCGCCAGTTCTTCATGACCATCCCGGACGAGCTGGCCGAAGCGGCGCGCATCGACGGCTCGACTCCATTGCGTTTCTTCCGCGATATCCTGCTGCCGCTCTCGCGCACCAACATCGCAGCGCTGTTCGTCATTCTGTTCATCTACGGCTGGAATCAGTATCTCTGGCCGCTGCTCGTCACCAACGATCCGTCCTATTACACGATCGTCATGGGCATCCAGCGCATGGCGCGCGCGGCCGACGACACGCCGCTGTGGCATCTGGTCATGGCGACCACGATGCTGGCGCTGCTGCCGCCGGTGATCGTCGTCGTCGCCATGCAGCGGCTGTTCGTCAAAGGCCTGGTCGAGACGGAGAAGTGACCGGCCCAACCGCGAGGTGACCTGCCGATGCCGGC
>DASZJC010000009.1:0-4752 GCA_035948495.1 Xanthobacteraceae bacterium
TCGCCGAGCTCGAAGCTGTGCGCGGTGGTGAGCGACAGCACGATGTTGTCCTCGGTCGCCGCCGCCTGAAGCTCGAAATTGAACTTGCGGCAGAAGCGCTTGCGCAGCGCCAGGCCCCAGGCGCGGTTGATGCGGCTGCCGTAGGGGGAATGGATGACGAGCTGCATACCGCCGACCGCGTCGAAGAAGCGCTCGAGCACGATGGTGTCGAGGGTCGGCAGGCAGCCGAGCGCGGCGTTGCCGGCGGCGAGATAATCGACCAGCTGCGCGGCGGCCGCGGGCGAGAGGCCGACCTCGGCTTCGAGCCAGCGGCGGGCGGCCTCGGCGGACGCATCGTCGCGCAGGCGCGCGGCGATCTCCTCGCGCAGGCGCGACACCGATTGCGACAGCTCGGCGCTGCGGCCGGGCGCTTCGCCGAGCCAGAACGGAATCGTCGGCGGCAGGCCATGCGCGTCCTCGACCCGCACGGTCCCGCGCTCGACGCGGAGAATGCGGTACGAATTGTTGCCGAGCTGGAAGATGTCGCCGGCGAGGCTCTCGACGGCGAAGTCCTCGTTGACGCTGCCGATGATCTGGCTCTCCGGCTCCAGCAGCACGGAATAATCGGCGTTGTCGGGGATGGTGCCGCCGGAAGTGACCGCCGTGAGGCGCGCGCCGCGCCGGCCGCGCAGCATGTGGTTGACGGCGTCATGATGAACGAGGGCGCCGCGCCGGCCGCGCCGCGTGCTGAAGCCTTCCGCCAGCATGGCGACGACGGCGGAGAAATCCTCGCGCGGCAACGCGCGGTAGGGCCACGCGCGGCCTACCAGCGCGTAAAGCTCGTCCTCGCTGCACTCGCGCGCGGCGACCTCGGCGACGATCTGCTGGGCGAGAACGTCGAGCGGCTGCTCCGGGATGACGACCTGGTCGAGTTCGCCGCGGCGCACGCTGTCGAGAAGCGCCGCGCCTTCCACCAGCTCGTCGCGCGAGAGCGGGAACAGGCGGCCCTTGGGCATGCCGTCGACCGCGTGGCCGGAGCGGCCGACCCGCTGCAGGAAGCTCGCGATCGAGCGGGGCGAGCCGAGCTGGCAGACGAGATCGACGTCGCCGATGTCGATGCCCAATTCGAGCGAGGCGGTCGCCACCAGCGCCTTGAGCTGGCCGTGCTTGAGGCGCTGCTCGGCGTCGAACCGCGCCTCCTTGGCGAGACTACCGTGGTGGGCGGTGACGTGTTCCGCGCCCAGCCGCTCGGACAGCTCGCGCGTCGCCCGCTCGGCCATGCGGCGGGTGTTGACGAAAATGAGCGTGGTGCGGTGGGCCTCGATCAGCTCGGCAAGGCGGCGGTAGACCTGCTCCCACACCTCCGCCGCCATGACGGCTTCGAGCGGCGAATCCGGCAGCTCGAGCGCGAGGTCGCGGGCGCGGCGGTGGCCGGTATCGATGATCGTGCAGGGTTCGTCGCCGCCGACCAGGAAACGGGCGATCGCCGCGATCGGCTTCTGGGTCGCGGAGAGGCCGATGCGCGGCAAAGGCCGGCCGCACAGGGCGTCGAGACGTTCGAGCGAGAGGGCGAGATGGGTGCCGCGCTTATTGGGCGCGAGCGCATGAATCTCGTCGACGATCACCGTGCGGGTGGTCGCCAGCATGGCACGGCCCGACTCCGAGCCGAGCAATATATAAAGCGACTCAGGCGTGGTGACGACGATGTGGGGCGGCCGACGGCGCATGCGCTCGCGCTCGCCCGACGGCGTGTCGCCGGTGCGCACCCAGGCGCGAATGTCGACCTCGGGCAGGCCTTGTTCGCGCAAAGTCTCGCGAATGCCGGCGAGCGGGATTTCGAGGTTGCGCTTGATGTCGTTCGACAGCGCCTTCAGCGGCGAGACGTAGACGACCTGGGTTTCGTCCTTGAGGCCGCCGTCGAGGCCCCGGCGCACCAGCCCGTCGATCGCCGCAAGGAACGCCGCAAGCGTCTTGCCGGAACCGGTCGGCGCGGCGATCAGAACGTGCCGGTCGGCGGCAATGGCCGGCCACGCCTGCGCCTGCGCCGGGGTCGGCGCCGCAAAGCTGCGGTCGAACCAGGCGGCGACCGCCGGATGGAACAGGGAGGCCGGATTCATGATTAGATCGAGCAGCCAACGGGCTGCGGCCAGGCGAATATGCGCCTGTTCCGGCCGGAATCAATACCTCGACGGCGTGCGAAGGTTCCGTTGCCTCGCCTGCGGCCGCTACCGCTCAACCGCCGCATCGAGCAACGCGCGCGTATGGCGCGCGATCATCAGGTTCTCGTCGGTCGGCACGACCCAGGCGGAGACGGCGGAGCCGGGACGCGAGATGCGCGGGCCGTGCCGGAGGTTCGCCGCCTCGTCGAGCGCGATGCCGAGCCAGCCGGCGTCGCGGCACACGCGGGCGCGGATTTCCGCCGCATGCTCGCCGATGCCGCCGGTGAAAATCAGCGCGTCGAGGCCGCGCAGCGCGGCGGCGAGCGAGCCCAGCTCGCGCCCGATGCGATAGACGAAGAGGTCGATCGCCTCCCGGGCGGACGGCGCGCTGCTCGCCAGCAGCTCGCGCATGTCGCTGGAAATCCCCGAGACGCCGAGCAGCCCGGAGCGGCGATAGATCAGGTCCTCGACCGCGCGCGCGTCCATCCCCTCGTGGTCGAGCAGATAGAGCACGACGCCCGGATCGAGCGAGCCGGTGCGGGTTCCCATCGGCAGTCCGTCGACGGCGGTGAAGCCCATGGTCGTGGCGATGCTGCGGCCATGCTCGATCGCGCACATGCTGGCGCCGTTGCCGAGATGGGCGACCACCAGCTTGCGCCCGATGCACTCGGGCGCGCGCTCGGGCAGCGCCGAGACGATGTATTCATACGAGAGCCCGTGGAAGCCGTAGCGCCGCACGCCCTTGGCGGTCAGTTCGCGCGGCAGCGCAAACTCCTGGGCGACGGCCGGCTGACCGCAGTGGAACGCGGTGTCGAAACAGGCGACTTGCCGCACCCCGGGCGCGGCGGCGGCGACCGCCCTGATGGCGGCGATGTTGTGCGGCTGGTGCAGCGGCGCGAGGGGCACAAGCGCTTCGAGCGCCGCCATGACCTTGCCGTCGATCAGCACCGGCGCGGAATAGGCGGCGCCGCCGTGGACGACGCGGTGGCCCACGCCCGAGAACCCCGCCTCGCTGCCGACATGGGCGGCAAACCAGTCGTGGATCGCCGCAATCGCGCCGTCGTGGCCGTCGGCGGCGACGGCCTGGTCGGCCAGCCTGCGCCCGCAAGCGTCGCTCGCCACGAGATGCGGCGAGGTGCCGATGCCCTCGACCTGCCCGTGGGCGCCGGCCGCGAGCGAACGGTCCGCCGCGGTCTCGAACACCGAGAACTTGATGCTCGAGGAGCCGGCATTGATCACCAAAATCGGTTCGCGCATCGAAACAATCCGCGAGCTGGCCGGGCCGAGTCGCTAGAGCATGTTCCGTTCCTTCGGAATCGGAACATGCTCTAGCCGATATTGATTGGCGCATGTTCTTATCGGCGAACCGGTACCCACTTCGCCGGAACATGCGCTAGCCCGGCAATCGTGCCGGCAGGTTCGCCAGCACCTCGGTCGCGCCGTCGAGCACGTTCTGCACGGCCAAGGCCGCAAGAATGACGCCGAACACGCGGTCGACCACGTTGATGCCGGTCACCCCGAGGCGATCCATGAGCGGCATGGCGAGGAGAAATGCAACCAGGCACAGGCCCAGGATCAGCAACATCAGGCCGATCACGATCGCCTGCAGGACGAGGTCGCCGTGCGCCCGTCCCATCAGCAGGATGACCGAGGTGAGGGCGCCGGGCCCGGCGATGAGCGGAATGGCGAGCGGGAACACCGCCACGTCGACGCTCTCTTCCGCTTCCTCGGTCTCCGCCGCGGTCGTCCACCGAATGCCGCTCTTGCGCGCGAACACCATGTCGATCGAGAGCAGGAGCAGCAGAATGCCGCCGGCGATGCGGAACGCCGGCAGGCCGATGCCGAGCAAGCGCAGAACCAGCTGACCCACCAGGGCAAACACCGCGAGCGTGATAGCCGCCACCGCAATCGACCGCGTTGCCGTGCGCCGGCGCTGCTCTTTGCCTTGCCGGTGCGTCAGCGCCACGAACAACGGCAACGTTCCGACCGGGTCGATGATGACGAGGAACGTCACAAAAACGCTTGCCGCAAATTCCAGCATGGCAGAGGTCTTTCGCCCGCCGACGCAACGGGCGACCATAGGCGGCGGGGATCAATTGACAAGAGCAGCCGCGGCGCCGCCGCCCCGGCCGTTGCGGGCGCTACGTGACGATTGAGGCACCGCGCGTCCGGATGGTAAGTCAGTCGGCCCCCGCGGGGGCCGGAGCATCGATCATGGATTCGGCGAATTGCGGCCTGCTGACCGACCTCTACCAACTCAACATGGTCGAGGCCTATCTGGAGCATGGCGTCACGGGCACTGCGGTGTTCGAGTTCTTCGTGCGCGACGTCCCGGAGGGCCGCAACTTCCTGATCGCCGGCGGACTGGAGCCGGCGCTCGATTACCTGGAAAACCTGCGCTTCTCCGGGGAAGACCTCGCGTGGCTCGCCGGGACCGGCCGGTTCAGCGGGGAGCTGATCGACTACTTGCGCGCCTTTCGCTTCACCGGCACCGTCCACGCGATGCCCGAGGGCACGGTGTTCTTCGCCAACGAGCCGATCCTACGGGTGACCGCGCCGCTTCCCGAGGCGCAGATGGTCGAGACCCGGCTCATCAATCTGTTGCAGTTCCAGA
>DASZJC010000010.1:0-2059 GCA_035948495.1 Xanthobacteraceae bacterium
GAATTGGTGCACGTGCCCTATCGCGGCTCGGCGCCGGCGCTCAACGGCCTCGTCGCCGGCGACGTCGACGTCATGTTCGACAATCTCGGCGTCTCGCGCGGGCTCGTTGCCGGCGGGTCCCTCAAGCTGCTGGCGGTCGCCAGCGACCATCGCCTGCCCGGCCTGGCGCAGGTGCCGACCGTTGCGGAGACCGTGCCCGGCGTGGTCTCGGAGACGTGGTTCGCGGTCGCGGCACCGCCCAAGACGCCGCCCGCCCTTGCGGGGCGCATCAGCCGCGACTTCGCCGCCGCGCTGCGACAGCCGGAGGTGATCGAGCGGTTCGTGGCGCTATCGGCCGAGCCGGTCGGCAGCGACCCGGCGGCGACCGCCGCCTTTATCAGGGCGGAGATCGAGCGCTGGGCCAAGGTGATCAAGATCGCCCGAATCAAAATCGAATGAGGCTTGTTATCCCTCCCCCGCTGCGGGGAAGAAAGTACGGAGGATCGCCATGACGATTGCAGCCGTGAGCCGGCAATGGCCCGCCCAGGGTCTCGCGCGGGTGCCGTACTGGGTCTATTCCGACCATGACCTCTATGCGCAAGAGCAGGAACGCATCTTTCGCGGCACGACGTGGAATTTCCTCTGCCTCGAAGCGGAGCTCCCGCATCCCAACACCTATTGCCGCTCGAGCCTCGGCGAAATGTCGATCGTGGTGGCGCGCGACAAGGACGGCGCGATCCACGCCTTCGAGAACCGCTGCGCCCATCGCGGCTCGCTGCTGTGTCTCAACGAGCGCGGCGAGGCCAAGGAAATCGTGTGCGTCTATCACAACTGGACCTACGACCTCGCCGGCAACCTCACCGGGGTCGCGTTCCGCCGCGGCCTCGGCGGCAAGGGCGGCATGCCCAAGGAGGCCACGCCCGAGGCGCACGGACCGCGCAAGCTGCGGGTCGAGACGCTCGTCGGCCTGGTGTTCGGCACGTTCTCGGCGGACACCCCGCCGCTCGCCGATTATCTCGGCGCCGAGATCGTCGCCCGCATCCGCCGCGTCATGCGCGCGCCGATCAAGCTGCTCGGCGGCTACAGCCAGATGCTGCCGAACAATTGGAAGCTCTACATGGAGAACGTGAAGGACAGCTATCACGCGAGCCTTCTGCACGCGTTCTTCACCACCTTCCGCCTCCATCGCCTGTCGCAAAAGGGCGGCGTCATCATCAGCGAGGCGGGCGGCAATCACACCACCTATTCGATGGCCGCCGACGTCGCCGGCAAGGAATACGAGCAGGCCGGCATGCGCTCGGCCCAGGACGATTTCCATCTCGAGGCGCCGGAATTGCTCACCACCGTCGACGAGTACGGCGATGGCGTGGGCATACAAATCCTCGGCGTTTTTCCCTGTTTCGTGCTGCAGCAGATCAGGAACAGCCTGGCGGTCCGGCGGGTGGTGCCGCAAGGCCTCGAGAAGACCGAGCTGGTGTGGACCTGCTTCGGGTTCGTCACCGACGACGAGGCGCTGACCGAGTTGCGGCTGCGCCAGGCGAACCTGATCGGGCCGGCCGGATATGTTTCGATGGAGGACGGCGCCGCCACCGGCTTCGTGCAACGCTCCGCGCGCGCCGCCGACGACGAGCTTTCGGTCGTCGAGATGGGAGGCCACGGCACGTCTTCCGAGGACAATCGCGTCACCGAGGCGGCCGTGCGCGGTTTCTGGAAAGACTACCGCGGCCATATGGGCTTGTAGCGCACGCGTGGGGGACGAGATGGACGTCGAGCTGCACTTCAAGGTCCAGGACCTCAACGCCCGCTACGTGCACGCCATCGACGAGGACCGGCTGGAGGAATGGCCGGATTTCTTCGCCGAGGACGGCCGCTATCGCATCACCACCGTGGAAAACGTCGAGCGCGGGCTGCCGCTGAGCCTGATGTCCGCGACCTCGCGCGCGATGATGCGCGACCGCGTCAATTCGCTGCGCAACGCCAACGTCTACGAGAGCCAGCGCTACCGCCACGCCGTGGGCGCGGCCGTGATCGAGCCGGCCGCCGGGGGAATCGTGCGCGCGGCGACGAACTTCCTGGTCGC
>DASZJC010000011.1:0-1812 GCA_035948495.1 Xanthobacteraceae bacterium
CCCGCCTTCTTGGCGAAGTGAATGCCCTCCGACAGCCCTTGGACCAGGCCGGCGATGCAGATCTGGTTGACCATCTTGGTGAGCTGGCCCGAGCCCGCCGCGCCCAGGAGCTTGCACATGCGCGCGTAGGCCGCGATCACCTTTTCGGCGCGCCCGTAGGGCTGGGCATCGCCGCCGCACATCACGGTGAGCACGCCGTTCTGCGCGCCGGCCTGCCCGCCCGAGACCGGCGCGTCGACGAAGTCGAACCCGGCTTTCTTCGCCGCCGCGGAGAGTTCGCGCGCGATCTCCGCCGAGGCGGTGGTGTGGTCGACGAACACGGCGCCCTTCGGCACGCCCGCGAAGGCGCCGTTCGCGCCGGTCGTCACCTCGCGCAGGTCGTTGTCGTTGCCGACGCAGCACATGACGAAGTCCTGCCCCTGCGCGGCCTCGCGCGGCGTCGGCGCGCTGCGCCCGCCGTATTCCTTGACCCAGGCCTGCGCCTTCGCGGCGGTGCGGTTGTAGACCGTGACCTCGTGCCCGCCCTTGTTCTTGAGATGCCCGGCCATCGGATAACCCATGATCCCGAGGCCGAGAAACGCCACCTTCGCCATAATGTCCTCCTCCGCGGGTCGGTCCGAAGCCGCCCGGCTGGTCCTGCGCGCACGCCAATGTGCCGGCTTGCGGCGTTGCGTCAACTGCCGATCGAATCCGTCATTGCGAGGAGCCCGAAGGGCGACGAAGCAATCCAGGGCCTCGTGCGTTGTCCTGGATTGCTTCGCTTCGCTCGCAATGACTATGTAGGGGCTTGAGCGTCGCCCATGACGGAGAGATCGTGCCCACCCGGGAAGAAGTGCTCGAACGCCTCGCCGAGGTGAAGGCGCCGGACGGCCGGCCGCTGCCGGCGACCGGCACGCTATCCGACGTCGTGGTGAGCGACGGCAAGGTGTTCTTCTCGCTGACCGTCGACGCCGCCGCGGTGCCGGCGTGGGAGCCGGTGCGCAAGGCGGCGGAAGATAAGGTGCGCAGCATTCCGGGGGTCGCCTCGGCGCTCGTCGCGCTCACCGCCGAGCGCGCCGGCGGGGCCGGCCGGACGCCGCCCCCCGTCGGGCGCACGTCGCCGGCCGCCGCGGCGCGGGCGCAGCATCAGGCCGGTCCGCGGCCCGCCCAGGCGCCCGAGGGCGTCAAGGCGATCATTGCGGTCGCCTCCGGCAAGGGCGGGGTCGGCAAGTCGACCACCGCGGTCAACCTGGCGCTGGGCTTGAGCGCGCTCGGCCTCAAGGTCGGCGTGCTCGATGCCGACATCTACGGTCCGTCGGTGCCGAAGCTTCTGGCGATCCGCGGGCGGCCGCAGACGATCGGCGGCACGCGGCTCAAGCCCATGTCCGGCTACGGCCTCGCGGTGATGTCGATCGGCTTCCTCATCGAGGAGGAGACGCCGATGATCTGGCGCGGCCCCATGGTGATGTCGGCGCTCACCCAGATGCTGCGCGAAGTGGAATGGGGCGCGCTCGACGTGATGGTGGTCGACATGCCGCCGGGCACCGGCGACGCCCAGCTCACCATGGCCCAGCAGGTGCCGCTCGCCGGCGCCGTCATCGTCTCGACGCCCCAGGACCTTGCGCTGATCGACGCCCGGCGCGGCATCGCCATGTTCCGCCGGGTCAACGTGCCGGTGCTCGGCATCGTCGAGAACATGAGCTATTTCCTCTGCCCGCATTGCGGCGGCCGCACGGATATTTTCGGCCATGGCGGCGCGCGCCACGAGGCCGAGCGGCTCGGCGTGCCGTTCCTCGGCGAGGTGCCGCTCGACCTTGCCATCCGCGAGACCTC
>DASZJC010000012.1:0-5763 GCA_035948495.1 Xanthobacteraceae bacterium
CGAAATCGAGCGACCATCGCTCGTTGCTCCCCGCGGCGGAACGTCCGAAATGGGCCAAAATGCGAAAAACTCACAGTGAGCATATCTCGTCCGGGTTGCCCCTTGAAAGCCGACATCAAACGGCGAAAGGAGCTGGCCCCAATCACGCCTGCACCAACTCGGCCAGCAGGCGACGTGCCGCCGTGAGATCAGCAGTCGCAAAGCCGAGGACATCGAGAAATGGGTCGAGGTCATAAAGTTCGCGGGCATCAAGCCGCCGGATTGAGGATTTTATGTATGATCAGTGGGCGCGTCGGCTCACCGCGCCGCCTGCTCGCTGCGCTTTAGAACCTTGACCGTTTCGGCGACAGAGGCCTGTAGCTGCCGCAGGCGGGCGCGCGCGAGCATCTCGGCACGGCGGTAGCATTGCCGCTCGTAATCGAGCTTGCGGCGCGTGGCACCGTCGGCGTCGAGGACGGTGTCGCCGAGGCCGATCTCTCGGAACTCGCAGTCGGGTTGCGGTAGGCCGGCGAGCAGCGAGCGGTGCGGCAGTGGGATCGATGGCTTGGCGGGCCGCGCCGTTGAATCGGTCACGGGCAGACAGGTGCACCCGGCCAGCACCTGTGAGCACAGGACGGCGACAACGGCCGGCGCCGACATACGCAACGTAGCGCTACTGCGCATGAGAAAGCTCCCATGCCTACGCGACTGCGCCGACGCTGACTCCGCCGCCGGCCCATTTTGTGACTGATCGGCGGCCTTTTGTGACTGATCGGCGGCCTTTTGTGGCTGATTACGGGGCCGGAAGTGTTGGCGCGTTGTTAGGGTCCTGATCTCCGGATCGATCGGTTCTGCATTACGTGCTGTTCGCCCTCCCACGTCACATGACGCCCGATAGTCGACGCGATCTCGCTCACGCCGCGGTTCCCTGTAGCGCTCGCCCTTGGCCGTAATGGCCCACGCCATCCGGGCGATTTTGTTGGCGAGCGCGATTGCCGCGACCTTGGTCGGCCTGCACGCCAGCAGCCCCGTAAGCCAGGGAACCGCGAAGTGGCTGATTCATGGGCATGCTGTGTTGCGGTGTGGCGCCACTTGGGGAATATGGCCGCGCGCACCAACACAGGGGTTGTCAATGGCGCGGCAGATGAAGCTAGGGCTCTCGATGCGCGGCATCGGCTATCACTCGGCGGCGTGGCGTCATCCCGGTGTGCCGCCGGGGGCAGCGCTCGATTACAACTATTACCTGCGCAACGCGCAGGCGGCCGAGCGCGGCAAATTCGACATGATCTTCTTTGCCGATGGGATCGGCATCCGTAGCCGCGACATCCCCGAAGGCTCGCTGTGCCGCTCCGGGTATGAAGTCGCCGAGCTTGAGCCGATTACCCTCTTGTCGGCGATTGCGCCGATGACTCGGCACATCGGCCTGATCACGACGGCCTCGACGACTTATAACGAACCGTTCCATATCGCGCGCAAATTCGCTTCGCTCGACCTGATCAGCGGCGGACGCGCCGGCTGGAATGTCGTCACGTCATGGTCCGAGGCGGAAGCGCGAAATTTCAACCGCGAACAGCATCTCGACTACGAGACGCGCTACGACCGGGCCAAGGAATGCCTCGAAGTCGTGCTCGGGCTGTGGGATAGCTGGGACGAGGACGCCTTCGTGTTCGACAAGGCGGCCGGCCTCTATTACGACCCCGCGAAACTGCACGTCCTGAACCACAAGGGCCGGCATTTCTCGGTGCGCGGGCCGCTCAATGTCGGCCGCTCGCCGCAGGGGCATCCGGTGATTGTCCAGGCCGGCGCCTCGGAGCAGGGACGCGAGATGGCCGGCGCAAGTGCCGAGATCGTCTACACGCTGCAATTCGCGCTCGACGGCGCCAAGGCGTACTATGATTCGGTCAAGTCCTATCTGCACAAATTCGGCCGCTCTGCCGAGGACATGAAAATCATGCCCGGCTTCACCCCGATCGTCGGGCGCACGCGGGGGGAGGCGCGGGCCAAGTTCGACCGGCTGCAGGAACTCGTCGAGCCGCTGGTGGGGCTCCAGCGCATCGCCCCCGATTTTGGCGACCTGTCGGGATATCCGCTTGACGGGCCGGTGCCCGCGGCCGCCGGCGACATCGAAATGAAGAGCACGGCGGTGCAAATACGCGAGCGCGCGCGGCGCGAAAACCTGACGATCCGGCAGCTCTATCTCGCCGTCGTCGGCGGTCGCGCCTTCAGGGAGATCGGCACCGGCGCCGATGTCGCCGACAAGATGCAAGAATGGTTCGAGGCGGGAGCCGCTGACGGGTTCAACATCACCCCGACCGTTCTGCCCGAGGGGATCGACGACTTCGTCGAGCTAGTCGTGCCCGAATTGCGGCGGCGCGGACTGTTCCGCACCGAATACGAGGGGCGCACGCTGCGCGAAAATCTCGGCCTCCGGCCCCCGGTCAGCCGCTACACCGATGCGCACTCCCAGCGGCCCCTTGACGCTGCCAAATAGGCCGAACCTCCCCCGCAGGCGAGCAGCCACTGTTGGGCGGCGTACTCGCCAAACACGGGATGCTTTAGCTGGACGGCCTTTGCGCAGCCACCCAACGATCTCATTCTCGGCCCTTTAGGTGCTCAGCCGTTGAATGTCCGAAATACCCACGATAGCGGACGTATGTCAGACATCCCAGGACGTCCGAGTCGTGCCAACTTCGGACAAATGGGAGGGGGCGCGGGAACGGCCCGAAAGGTTCGCCTGCCTCACGCTTCTTAAGAAGGTCTCCTTCTGCTATCCTTCCAGTCGTCCGCATTTCACAGGAACGTCGGATTAAATGTCCGAACGCATGGGGGTGCACAATGTCGGCAGCCAGTCGTCTGCTTTGTCTTCGCATCGCGCTGATCGTCATCGGGCTCACTTTCATATTTGGCATCTATCCGTTGGGCATCGTCTGGCCCTCCGGCTGGACCTGGGGTCAGGGCCACTCCCATTATCTGATGATGATCCTTGGTATCTATGCGACGCTGGGCGTATTCCTTCTGATGGCGTCGCGTGATCCGGACGCCCATAAGAGCATTATCTGGTTCACCGTATGGTCGAGCGTGGTGCACGGCGCAATCATGGCCTTGCAGGCCTTCGGCGATCCGACCGAACAGGGCCATCTTCTTGGCGATGTCCCCGCTCTATTCCTGATAGCGATCGTTCTTGGGGTGCTGATGCAAGTGGGCTCGTCCGAGCGGGCCACGACCGCGGCTGCGACCCGGTAACCCTGGTCGCTCGGCCCGTGTCCGGCCTCGACCTGGCCGAGGCGAGGTCGCGGTCGCGGGTGGACTGAAAGGAGCGCGCCAGTTGCCGCAGCCGACGTGCCGGCGGCATAGTCAACGCTATGCCTACCCGAAGGCGCACAGACCCGAACCCAGACCTGTTCGCGTCTCTCCCGCGGAGAGCCAAGGCGCCCGAGCGCCCAGCCGCCCCGCGCGGCGAGGCCGACCCCGGGGAACCCGCCACGCCGCCGAGGTACCTCTTGCCCAAGGACCTGCCCGGGGCGCTCGAGCGGCTCGAGGACGCCGAGGTCGACGCCCTGCTCGCGGCGGTCTCCGCCGAGGCCGAGCGCCGCGGCCGCCTGCCGCCGACTCGGCTCGGGGAAGGGTCGACAACCGAGGCTACGTCGGGGCCGCGCAGGGCGGCGGCCGACGGTGGTGTGGCCTCGCTGACGACAGGCAAGCTGAACGCCGTGCGCGCCGCCTTTAGGGCCGGTGTCAGGCCCTCCGCGATCGCGCGGCAGTTCGGGATCTCACAAGCTGACGTGAAGAAGGCGCTCGCCGCCGAGGGGCGAAAGAGCGGTCGCTAAGTTCCACGTCGAGCCGAGCCTCGGCTCAATGTCCGCTTGTCTCTCGATCTCGGACAAACAGCGGGAGGTCCGTTTCGTGCCAACTGCCGACATTCGCATTGCAAAAAAGGAAGGCTCATCATTCCTCGAACCTCTCATTCTGGCTGGAGCGACCGCGGTCCAGCGCGCGCGCCCGCGGCCTCACCGTGATCGGCACGGCAGGCGCCGAGCGCGGCCGCAAACTGGTCCTCTCCGAGGGGGCGCACCACGTCCTCGACCACACGGCTCCGGGCTGCCTCGACGAGTGTGTGCGCCTCAGCGAACCGCGCCCGCGCACCAACGTTGAGGAACAAGTTCTCCCCCACGACACAGAGATCGAGCCATAGTAGGCTTGCGCCGAATGCGAGGTCTACTCAACGGGAGGAAATACAAATGTCGATCAGCACCGATGCGCCAACCAGCGGCACCGCCAGCATCGCCTTTGTCGACTGCGAGATTTCCGCCGGATCCCGCCCCAGTTCGGGCGGGGGCGTCCGCGCCCACGCGCATCGACGCTGGGAGGTCGTCATCGCCGGTAAGCGGATCAAGACCGTCGATGTGCACGCGCACTGCATCGTTCCAGACGCCGCGAAGCTGATCAATCACCCGCTCGAAGCACCCGCGCTGCTTTGGTCGAATGTCGGGGACCGCCTCACGCACATGGACAAGTCGGGCGTCGATGTCGAGGCGCTGAGCATCAACCCGTTCTGGTACCGCGCCGAGCGCGACGCGGCCGAACAGCTGATCAAAGTGCAAAACGAGGCGCTGGTCGAGTTCTGTGCCGGTCATCCCGATCGTTTCGTCGGCTTCGCGACGACGGCGCTGCAGTTTCCGGACCTCGCTGCGCAGCAAGTCGAGCACGCGGTCAAGAAACTCGGGTTTCGCGGCGTCGGCGTTGCCGGCAGCGTTGCCAGCGAGGAATTGGCGAACCCAAAATTCCACCCGTTCTGGGCTAAGTGCGAGGAATTGGGCGTGCTGGTTTTCATGCACCCACTTGGCACCCGCGAATTGGAGCCGAGCGGTCGGCTCGCCGGCAGCGGCCTCTTGACCAATACGATCGGCAATCCACTCGAGACCACGATCGCGCTGTCGCACCTGATCTTCGAGGGAACGCTCGACCGTTTTCCGGGGCTCAAGATATGCGCCGCGCATGGCGGTGGCTTCCTGCCGTCCTACGCCAACCGCTCGGACGCGGTGATCAAGACCTTCCCCGACCGGGTCGGGCCATTACCTAAAAAGAACCCGACGGAATACCTGCGCAACGGCCAGCTCTATTTCGACACGATCATGTTCACCGGCGAGGCCATGCGTCACCTGATCGCCGAGGTCGGGATCGAACATGTGGTAATGGGCACCGACTACCCGTTCCCGTGGAATACCGCGCCGGTCGACCACATCCTGTCGATCCCCGGGATTAGCGACGCCGACAAGATAGCGATGCTCGGCGGTACCGCGGCGAGGCTGCTCGGGATCCATTCCTAGGCAATCGCACTACGCGGGATGCGTCCGCGAGCGTCAAACAGCAAAGTCCCCTCCGAGAGCTTTCGTCCGGTTTACCCGTGAAAGCGGCCAAATAGCAGACATCTCGGGAGGTCCGCTTTGTGCCAACAGCCGACATCGGCTGCGGCGCGGCCGGCATCTGCGACAGCGATCGTCAGCCGGGGGAGGCCCGAGGCCCGCGGGCTTCCGGCCAGGTGGGGCTCGGCCGCGCGGCCAATGCTCGCCGCACTGGTCCGTCAGGGTCGTGCCGATCGGGCATGCCTCGCCTACGACTTGAGCACCACCAGATCAAGAGGCTCTGATACGCCGGCCACCGACGAGCCCGGCAAGCGCTCGCAGCTCGCGGCATATCCCTGGGCGACCGCCAGCTCATAAGTGGCCGCCGACGTCAACGCTCGCGTGCGCGCCGCCTTATTGTGCTTCTCGAGTTTCGCCGCCA
>DASZJC010000013.1:0-3140 GCA_035948495.1 Xanthobacteraceae bacterium
GTGATCGCCTTGTCCATGTCGGGCAGCTGGCGGATCTGCTTCTTCTCCAGCATCAGCTCGCTGTAGGCCTTGGCGCGGGCGATGAACTGCGCGTCGATCTTCCACGTCAGCTCGACGTTGGGCACCGCCAGCTCGATCGACTTGCGCTGCTGGCCGAGCTTCTGCATGGCGACCTCGATCATCTGCGCGCGGTTGGCCATGGCGTAGTCGGTCGCTTGTCTGTGCATGTCGACGATCATCTTGATGCGCGCGGGATTGTCGCGCACCATCTGTTCGCTCGCCGAGAGGATCATGTTGAGCGAGCCGATCGGCGTGGAATACGGATACTCGACCACGCGGCCGACGCCGTTGGCGAGGCTGATGCCGGCCGCCGGCTCGGCGCCGACGTAGGCGTCGATGTCGCCGCGCGCGAGCGCCGCCGGCATGTCGCTGAACGACAGGCGGATCGGCTGGATGTCGTTGATCGACAGGCCCTCGGCCTTGAGCCGCTCGAGGATCACCACCTCCTGGGTCGATCCCGGCCAGATGGCGACGCGCTTGCCCTTGAGGTCCTTGACCGACTTTATGTCCGAGTGCGCGTCGGCGACGATCGCCATGCCGCGGTTGGTGGCGGCGGCGACGATCACGATCGGCTCGCCGGCGGCGGCGCCGAGCAGGAACGCGGCGATGCCGTGGATGCAGGTGTCGACGGTGCCGGTGAGCACCGCGTTCTTGCCGTCGGTCGGGCTCTCGAACGGAACGACCTCGATCGTATAGCCGGGCGGCGCGAACTTCTCATAGAAATACGGCGTGATGCCGTGGATGAGCTTGAGCGTGCCGACGCGAAGAACCTTGTCCTCGGCGTGACCGGGCACGGCGAGGGCGATCAGGGTCGCGACGATCGCGAGCGGCAGCCGGACGGCGATGCGGGCGATAAAGGCGGTCATGCAGGTCCCCTGGCAGAGCATCCCGGCGGCGGTGAGCTTATCGCACGGTCTGTAGGGTGGGCAAAGCGGCCGCAGGCCGCGTGCCCACGCGTTTTTGCGACGTGCTCACGCGTGGGCACGCGCGCTCCGCGCGCTTTGCCCACCCTACTCCGCCGCTTGCCGCGCGGCGGCGAGCGCCGGCATCACCTCGCGGACGAACAGCTCGACCGAGCGCAGGGATTCGGCGAGCGACAGGTCGCCGAAAGCGGCGCGGCACAGGAAATAGTTGATGCCCGCTTCGGCCACCTGGGCGGCGAGCACATCGCGCACCTTGGCGGGCGTGCCGGCGACGCCGAAGCCCATGCGCGCGGCATCGTCGAAATTGTCCGGATAGGCGGCGCGGAACGGCGTGGTGCCGTGCCGGTTCCACAGCAGCATGAAGCTCGCGTGCCAGCGTTGGTAGGCGCGCCGCGCGCTCGCCAGCGCCTCCTCGTCGGTGTCGGCAATGACGACGTGGCGGTTCATCCCGATCAACGGAAGTTCGGCGAGGCCGCGGCCGGCGGCGCGCCAGTCCGCGCGATATTTCTCGACCACGCCGCGCACCATGGCGATCGGCCCGTTGCACACGATGTTGATGCGGTTCTCGACCGCCCACGGCACCGCCACCGGATCGGACACCCCGTACCACAGGGGCGGATGCGGCCGTTGCAGCGGCTCGAGCTCCATCGGCACGTCGCGGAACTTATAGAACTTGCCATCGAAGGTCAGCGTGCGGCTGGTCAGCGCCTTGATCAGGAGCGCGAACCCTTCGAAGTACATGGCCTGGGTTTGCCCGGGATCGAGGCCGTAGTAGGCGATTTCGTGCGGCGACACCCCGCGGCCGACGCCGACTTCGAGGCGGCCGCCGCTCAGGTGGTCGAGCATGCAGATTTCCTCGGCGATCCGCAGCGGGTGATACATCGGCAACGGATAGACCAGCGCGCCGAACCGCAGCCGGCGCGTGCGCTGGGCGGCGGCGGCGAGGAACACGCTCGGGCTCGCCGCCATGCCGAGCGGCGTCATGTGGTGCTCGGCCACGTGATAAGCGTAAAACCCGCAGCGGTCGTAGGTTTCGATGAGCTTGAGCCGGTTCTCGTAGTGCTCCACCAGCGGCACCGTTCCCCGGTCCACGTGATCGAAAACGCCGAACTTCATCGTCTGGTCCCCTGGACGGTTTTCTGGCGATCCGTCGCGGACTACGCTCGACGACGGATCGCAGGGTGGCATCAAATGATCGCGGCGAGACTATGGCATAACGCGCGGGAGGCGGCATGAGCAATCCAGTCAGGCGGGTGGTGACCGGCCACGACGACGCCGGCAAGGCGGTCGTGCTCGTCGACGGCGCGGCCCCCAACGTGCGGGCGCGCCCGGGCGGCATCGTGTCGAGCCTGCTGTGGGTGACGGACGAGACGCCAGCCGATATTTCCGGCCGCGCCGACCGCGCCGATCGCACCATCGGCGTGCCGCCGCCGGCCCGCGGCTCGATCTTCCGCATCGTCGATTTCCCGCCGGTGGGCGCGGAGGTGAAATCGGTCGACAACGCGGCCTACGTGCGCGCGATGGGCATCGAGCCCGCGGCCGGCGCGCCGGCGCGGCATCCCTACACCCACCGCACCAAGAGCGTCGACTACGCCATCGTGCTCGCCGGCGAAATCGACATGTTGCTCGACGACTCGCAGGTGCATCTGACGGCCGGCGACGTGCTGATCCAGCAGGGCACCAACCACGCCTGGGTGAACAATGGCACGCATCCCTGCCGCATCGCCTTCATCCTGATCGATGCGCACGAGCCGCCGGCGCTGCAAGTGGTGCGCTGCTGACCCGGGGTCCATATGGGGTTGCACTGGGCCCCGGATCAGCGGTGCATCACTGTGTGCTGCACCGCATCCGGGGCACGCCGCTGACAGCGACACGATAGTTGTATAGATCAGGGCCCCCGCCGATGAGCCGACCCACGGAGCCTCCGATGTCCCGTCCGCCCGCGAGCCAGGCGCTCGCCCGCTTCAAGGTGCTCGATCTCACCCGCGTGCGCGCGGGCCCGACCTGCGTGCGCCAGCTGGCCGACTGGGGCGCCGACGTGATCAAGATCGAGATGCCGGAGGACGAGGGCGGAATGGGCGGCCCGCGCGACGGTCCGGACTTCCAGAACCTGCACCGCAACAAGCGCAGCATGACGCTCGACCTCAAGAATCCGAA
>DASZJC010000014.1:0-4872 GCA_035948495.1 Xanthobacteraceae bacterium
ACCTGCGCGGTCAGGTTCGAGGCCATGGAGTTGACGCTGTCGGTGAGGTCCTTCCAGGTGCCGGCGACGCCGAGCACGTTGGCCTGGCCGCCGAGCCGGCCTTCGGTGCCGACCTCGCGCGCGACGCGGGTCACCTCGCCGGCGAAGGCGTTGAGCTGATCGACCATCGTATTGATGGTCTCCTTGAGCTGCAGGATTTCGCCGCTCACGTTCACCGTGATCTTCTTCGACAGATCCCCGCCGGCGATCGCGGTCGCCACCTCGGCGATGTTGCGCACCTGGGCGGTGAGGTTCGAGCCCATCAGGTTGACGTTGTCGGTGAGGTCCTTCCAGGTGCCGGCGACGCCGGACACGTAGGCCTGGCCGCCGAGCTTGCCTTCGGTGCCGACCTCTCGGGCAACGCGCGTCACTTCGGACGCGAACGCGTTGAGCTGGTCCACCATGGTGTTGATGGTGTCCTTGAGCTCGAGGATTTCCCCGCGCACGTCGACGGTGATCTTGCGCGAGAGGTCGCCGCGGGCGACGGCGGTCGTGACCTGGGCGATGTTGCGCACCTGGGCGGTGAGGTTGCCGCACATGGCGTTGACCGAGTCGGTGAGGTCCTTCCAGGTGCCGGCAACGCCGGGCACGATCGCCTGGCCGCCGAGCTTGCCGTCGGTGCCGACCTCACGCGCCACGCGGGTGACTTCCGATGCAAACGAGCGCAGCTGATCGACCATCGTGTTGATGGCCTCCTTGAGCTGGAGGATTTCGCCGCGCACGTCGACGGTGATCTTCTTCGACAGGTCGCCATTGGCGACCGCGATCGTCACGTCGGCGATGTTGCGCACCTGGGCGGTCAGGTTCGACGCCATCAGGTTCACGCTTTCGGTGAGGTCCTTCCACACGCCGGTGACCTCGCGCACCTGCGCCTGGCCGCCGAGCTTGCCTTCGGTGCCGACCTCGCGGGCGACGCGCGTCACCTCGGAGGTGAACACGCTGAGCTGCTTGATCATCGTATTGACGATGGTCGCCGACTGCAGGAACTCGCCCTTGAGCGGGCGGCCGTCGACGTCGAGCCGCATGGTCTGCAACAGGTCGCCCTGGGCGACGGCCGAGATGGCGCGGGTGACTTCCGTGGTCGGCCACAGCAGGTCGTCGATCAGCGTGTTGATCGAGCCTTCCATCTCGCCCCAGGCGCCGCTCGACAGGCTCAGCTTGACCCGCTGGCGGGTCTTGCCGTCGCGCCCGACGACCTGGCCGACGCGGTCGAACTGCTTGGCCATGCGCTCGTTGGCGGCGACGATCTCGTTGAACGTGTCGGCGATCTTGCCCATCAGGCCGACCTGATCGCCGGGCATGCGCACCGAGAAGTCGCCCACCCGCATAGCCTGGAGCGCGCTGAGCAGTTCGTGCAGTTCGGCCGACCCGCCGTTCACGTCCTTGTCGCGGAAAGCCTCCGGCGGGGGCGGGACTGGTGCGCCGTTTTTTCCGGGTTCTTTGCTGGTCGCACGGCTTGCGCGCATGATCGCTGCTCCGGGTTATCTCTTCAGGCTATGGCGTCATTGCTGGCGAAAATGTGGGGGCGCACCCCGCCGGCAAGCGCACGCAACGCCGCTGGGCGCGGCGCACGGCGCCGGCCATGGCGGGTCCTCAGGACAAAAAGGTATGGAGGTGGGCGATTGCGCCCCATAATCCCACTTCCCCCTCGACCACGGGCGACAATTGGTACACCCGTGCTGGACGATCCAACGCGGCAGGCGGTCCCGGGTTCCGGCCTCGAACAATTTTTTTTTGGACGGCGCCGGCGGGCTGCTCGTCCATCGTGAAGAGACAGTAAAAAAGGTGTCCGGCTGCCGCCGGAGGGGGTTTTGCTGCGGTGCATCCGAACCGCCGGTTGGCGCGGATGACCCAGGTGAGGCACATTGACGGTCCCTGCCCTCGCCGGGCGGGATGCGAAATTCTGGGAGGTACCCGCCATGGCCGGACAAGCCAGGCTGAAGGTCCGGGTCGACCGGGAGCGCTGCCAGGGTCACGCCCGCTGCTTTGCGCTGGCGCCGGAGCTGTTCGAACTGGACGAATTGGGCAATGGGCGCGAGCGCGGCGACGGCACTGTCGCGCCCGGGCTCGAGGGCAAGGCGCACCTGGCCCAGGCCAACTGCCCCGAGCTTGCCGTCGAAGTGATCGAGGAGTGACCGCGCCATGAGCGAACGCGCGCCGGTGCGCGACTGGGCCACCGACTTCGATCACCGCGATCCGCGTTGGGTCGAGAACCCATATCCGATCTGGGACGAACTGCGCCGGAGCTGTCCGATCGCGCAGACCGAGCGGTTCACAGGCGCCTATTTCCCCAGCCGCTACGCCGACGTGAAGACCATCGCTTACGACACCGAGCATTTCTCCTCGCGCCGCATCATCGTGCGCGAGACGCGTCCGCCGTTGATTCCGGCGCCGCCCATCACCTCCGATCCGCCCGAGCACCGCGCCGCCAAGCAGGTGCTGTTGCCCGCGTTCACGCCCGAGGCGATCGTCCGGCACGAGCCGCGCACGCGGGACATCTGCCGCGCGCTGCTGGCCCGGTTCGCCGATAAGGACGGCTGCGATGCGGCCGTCGAATACGCCCAGGAAATCCCGGTGCGGGTGATCGCCCACATGCTCGGCGTGCCGGAGCAGGAGGGCGACCGCTACCGCAAATGGATTCATGAAATCCTCGAACTCGGGATCACCGACGTCGCGGTCGCGCTGCGGGCGAGCGACGAGATGAACGCCTATTTCGCCGGGCACATTGCCGAACGGCGGGCGCGGCCGCGCGACGACCTGATCGACTACCTGATCAACGTGCGGGTGGAGGGCCGCGCGCTCGCCGACGAGCACATCAACGGCACCTTGCGGCTCCTGCTGATCGCCGGCATCGACACGACGTGGAGCGCGATCGGCTCGTGCCTGTGGCACCTCGCCAGCCACGGCGAGGACCGGCGCCGGCTCGCATCGGAACCCGGGCTGATGTCGTCCGCGGTGGAGGAGTTCCTGCGCGCCTATTCGCCCGTCACCATGGCGCGGGAAGTGGTCAAGGAGACGCAGGTCGGCGGCTGCACCTTCACGCCGGGCCACATGGTGCTGCTGTCGTTTCCCGCCGCCAACCGCGATCCGGCGGAGTTTCCCGACGCCGACCAGGTCGTCCTCGACCGCACGGAAAACCGCCACGCGGCGTTCGGGCTGGGCATCCACCGCTGCATCGGCTCGAACCTCGCGCGCATGGAAATCAGGGTGGCGCTCGACGAGTGGCTCAAGCGCATCCCTGAATTCCGTCTCGATCCGCAGGCGCCGGTGACCTGGTCGCAAGGCACCGTGCGCGGCCCGCGCCGGCTGCCGCTGGCGTTCGGGGCTGCGGCGCCGTCGTAGGCGTTGCGATGACCGGCCGACCCTATTCCGGATTCTTCGCGTCCAACGCCGCGGCCATCGTCTTAGCGAGCTGCAACGACTTGTTGGAATCCGCGGCGCTGCCGTACTTGCTGTACACGCCGAGCCACAGATCCTTGCCGTGCATCACGGTGCGCACCACGATGACGTAGATCACGGTCACGTTACCCTTGCCGCCCGCGACGCTGACCAATAAGCCGCCATAACAGCCGTGCGGGTCGGCGTCGAGAACGCCAAGGTATTTGGTATTGCTGACCGATGCGTTCGTCTTCATTTCGCGCGCCGTCTTTTCGACGATTTGCGGCACGTCGGTCAGCGCAGCGTCGGTCTGCTGGCGCAGCTCATCGCACAGAGCCTTGCGATTGGCCTGGGTGTCGCCGTTCAACGTATTGTTCTCGCCGGCGACGGGAAAATAAAACGTCACGTAATCGTAGATCGGTTTTGCTCCGTCGGCGCGCCGAGCTTGCAGTTCGCCACAGTCGATCACCACGCGGATGAGCTTGTTTTTCGAGTTTTCCAGCAGTTTCGACAGGTAATTCACGAAAGCACGATCGGCTGAATTGGCCGGATTGGTCACGCAATAGCCGCTTGGTGCGACCAGATTGACGCTCGTTCCTCCGATCGTTCCGACCAGATTCTGGGCGTACCCCGCGACCGGGCACCACACGAGCGCGGCAAGCAGGAGCTGCAGCATCCGCAGGTATTTCATGAGTCCTCCAAGGCAGCGTGGGATTGACCCGATCGGCGGGGCAGGTCGCGACATCATTACCCTAAAGCGGGACGGCAATCTGAAGAAAAGTCATCCCGCTGCAGGCTGCGGTCGATATGGCGACCCCGGCAGGAATCGAACCTGCGACCAACAGCTTAGAAGGCTGCTGCTCTATCCAACTGAGCTACGGGGCCGTCGACCCGATATAAAGCCCGGACACAAACCGCGCTTGTCGGGTCAGTGGGTCCACGGGTCGGAGCGGGCGAAGGCGAAATTGTCCGCATAGGCCATTCTGCGCCGCGCCGGGTCCTTGGCTTCGAATACCCGGTGAGGAATGCCGTGGCGTTCGCAATAGGCGATCGCCTCGTCCCTGGTGTCGAAGCGCAACCTCACCTGCTGGTTCATGTCGGCGGACGACGTCCAACCCATGAGCGGCTCGATCTCGCGCGGCTGTTCCGGCACGTAGTCGAGCACCCACTCCTTGGTCTTGGCGGCGCCGGACTGCATGGCCGTCCGCGCCGGCTTGTAGATGCGCGCGAGCATGGTTTCAGTCCGAGCCAAGCGTCCTGGCGTGCATCTCGTTGCCGTCTCCGCGCCCCTGGTCGGGGCGGCCGGACTCGAACCGGCGACCTGGAGTACCCAAAACTCCCGCGCTACCAGGCTGCGCTACGCCCCGCCAGGCGCGACGGGCGGCCGATCCGCCCAGGCTTCGATTACACGCTTCGCCGGATGCCGGCAAGCAGCCTGGTGTCCCGATTCCGAAG
>DASZJC010000015.1:0-9352 GCA_035948495.1 Xanthobacteraceae bacterium
CGAGACGGATAGATGATCCCGTCTGGCCGTGAAGGGTGTTGATAGAATGCGAGCGACCATCGTTGGGCGAGACTCTGGTTAGTGCTGCGAGGAACATCGCTCGGAATGCCCATGCGAACGCAGCCGTCCCCGCGCAGGTCCACCAAATGCAACGGCCCAATCGGCTCAATCAGCGAGTAGCGGCGCGAACGCAGTTCCCTCTCACCAATCACGTAGTCGCCGACGACCCCGTTCCGCCGATCGCGCAACACCGCTTCGAGAAAGCAGACTTTCAGCGTTTCGCCCAGGTAAAGGACACCGAAGCGATTCCTGCGCACACGCCGGCGAGGGTCGCCAAAGCGGCTTTGCGTTTTCGGGTAGCCGAGCGGATCGGGGTAGCTGGCAAGATAAATGCGGCCGAACGTCCGTCCCGACCCGACTGTGGCCATATGCAGCGCCGTACGCGCGAACGCGGGCGCCGGGTCGAGGCCCGACATCTATGCGAAGGCCCGCGCGACGCTCTCCGCTGCCTCCACAACTTCGTCGACGCGCCCCTCTTGCAGCGCCTCCCTGCCCGTCATGCCGCCGAGTTCGGGATGATGCTGCACCAGGAAGCGGTAAACGGCCCATGCATCCCCGCCGAGCCGGTCGAAGAGTTGCGCAAGCGCCCGGAATGGCTTGCCGTCATCTCCCACCTGCCAGTCGGGAAAGCGAAAGCCGCGGGTGGCCCCTTCCAGGCCGAGAACCCGGTTCTTGTGCCGCCAGGCGGTGACGGTCGCGCGAGTGGTTCCAAGGCGCTCGGCGAACGCGTCGGCACTTAGCATGTCAGGACCGGCGACGACTTCGGCAACGCGCAGCTGCCCGCGATGACGCGCGTCCGCGAGCGCTCGATCAAGCTCCGAATGACCGGCGCCGGATGAATGCTGGTCCGCGTAACCTGCCGAATCCTCCTCGAATGCGGTAATTTTCTTCGCACCGTCAGGTCGGATACCGACCACAAGGCGCACCGCCTTCCCGGTTTGCCGGCTGAGCTTGAGCGCCTTGGCATAGGCCTCCGCCAGCGACGTTGGCCTTGTCGCAACTGCCTTCCTGCGGGACCGCGGTCGCGCTTTCTTCGGCTCCGCCCCTTCCTGCGGACCCTGAGCTCTCCGCAAGGCCTTTGCGCTCGCCTTGCGAGGAGCCTTTCGGCGAGAAACCAGCCGCCGAGCCCGTCGCTTGGTTTTGCCGACTGCCATCGCGACCTCCGCTTGCCCCAACGTGGGCGGTCTTGGATGGTTCGTCAAGTCCGTTTAGTTCGTAAAAAGACGGGCCCCTTCGCTGCCGCGCCGCCGCAGCCCGCCCGTCACGGCGGACCGATCGACGGCAGCGCCAGGGCGGCGTCCACCATCGCGGTCGCCCGCGCGTAGTCGTAAGCCCGATTGAGGTTCTGCTTCACCGAGAACGAGGCGCCGCCGTAAAATTTCTCGTACTGCGCATGGCGGCTGCCGAATTCCGTGCCGAGGAAATCCCACAGCATGCGCAGCGTCGCGACCCGCGTCTTCGCGTCGGCCGAAGCCGATAGCATGTAGCGGGTGATGTCGCGCGCCATGTCCGGATTGTCGAAATCGCGCGCCGACGACGGCAGCGTGATCATCGCCGCCCCGGCGAGCTCCCGGATGGTCTCGAGCATGCGGCCGTTGATCTCCGATTGCATCGACATGACGGCATAGAGCGTCGCCGCGGAGGGCCACAGCACGCCGTCGGCGTCGAGCACGCCCGTCACTTCGTGGGCCTGCAGCATGGAATCGACGATGGTCACCAGCGCCGCGAGTTCGCCCATCTCGATGTTGACGGCCGGATGGGCGTCGTTGCCGGTCATCTCGTTCATGCGCTTGGCCAGCCCGATCATGAAACGCAGCTTGGTCGCGTAGCGGCATTGGGCCTGATGGTTGCCGTAGAGATGGGCCGGCGTCTTCCACCACTGGTCGCGCGAGATCGCCAGGTTGCGGTAGATGAACACGTTTTCCCACGGCACGAATACCTGGTCGAACACGCAGAAGCAGTCGGTCTCGTCGAACCGGCTCGACAGCGGATAGTCGAACGAGTTCATGCCGGCGGCGGCAAAGGCGCGCCGCGGATAGAGCCTGAGTCCGGGCGCGTTGACCGGGACGGCGAGCGCGTTGGCATAGTTTTCGTCGCCCGGCTGCAGGGGATGGATGCAGGCGAGGTGCAGCCAATCGGAAAATACGGCCGCGGTCGCGAGCTGCTGGGCACCGGAGATGACGATGCCGTCGTCGCGCTCCTTGACCACGCCGGCGTAGAGCGTCGGATCGCGCTGCTGGTGCGCCGGCTTGGCGCGGTCGATCTGGGGCGGCACGATCGCGTAGCTGGCGTAGAGGTGATTGTCGCGCAGATGCTCGTAGAACCTGACCACGTTGTCGGCGAAGTGTTGTCCGCCGGCGGCGAAGACCCTGGGAACGGCGGCGAAGCCGGTGAAGAAACCGGCGACGTGATCGGGGGTGCGGCCCATCAGGCCGAAGGTCGCCTCGGCCCAGGTTTCCGCGAACAGCCGCCGCGCCTTGAGGTCGGCGTGCGCGCGCGGGATTTGCCAGGCGCGCCAGACCGGAGCGCCCGTCTTGGGCGAAGGAAACGTCATCCGCTCGCGCAGTTCCGGCGCCGCGGCGATATCGAACAGCTTGGCGATGCTGCGAGCGGCCCCGGCCAGGGCCGGGTGCTCGACCACATTGCCGACCCGCTCGCCGTCGAGGAATATCCGACGTCCGTCGTCGAGCGAACGCAGGAATTGCGCGCCGGTCCGCAGCGCCGCCGCCTCCGCTCGGGCGGCCTCGGCTCGAGTCCCCTGCGACGTCATCGATGCCTCCAACCCGCCGCCTGACGACGGACGCGCTATCGTGCCTTCTTCTCCGGCCGCGGCTCCGTCTCGTAGAGGTTGACCGGCGCGAAATCGTCGGTCAGCACCTCGCCGCCGTCCGCGTTCTCGTCGGTGACCCGCCGTCCGACGAAAACGCCGGGCGGATAGCGGAAGTGATGCTGCTCCTGCAGGGCGGCGGCGCGCTGCGTCAACGCGTCGGCGCTCGGCCGCGGCGAAGGCGTCGCCACGGCGATCGACTGCGCCTCCTCCGCCTCCTTCCAGTCGGAATAAGTATCGACGGTCGGAAACACCGCCCGCAGGGTCACCAAGCTCGAGACGTAGAGCTTGGTGCTGGCGGCGACGTTCGACGCCACCGCGCCGCCGGGGGCGAGGCGCTCCTTGAGCAGCGTGTAGAACTCCCGCGTCAGCAGGTGGAACGGCACGCCCAGCTCGCGAAAGGCGTCGAGGATGATGAGGTCGTAGCGGTCTTTGCTGCGGTTGAGATAGACGCGGCCGTCGCTCTCGATGAAGCGGACCTTGTCGGTTTCCTGCAGGCCGAAATATTTGCGTCCCGCCGCGATCACGCCGGGATCGAGCTCGACCACGTCGATGCGCGCGTCCGGCATGGCGCGTCCGAGGTAGGTCGAGATCGAGCCGGCGCCGAGCCCGACCATGAGAATGTGCCGCAGGTTCTGCGGGTAGAGCAGCGCCGCCGACATGAGCCTTGTGTACGGGACCGGCATGTCGTCGGGATCGCCGAGGTCGACGATCGAGTGAAAGAACGTTTCGTTCCTGACCCGGGTGGTCAGGGCGAGCAGCGGCCCGCGCTTGTCGACAAAGACGTCGTTGTACTCGCTTTCGATGTGGGCGATGCGCCCGTCGGCGTGCTCGAGCATGCGCGCGCGCATGCTTTCGTCGACCAGGCGCTGCGGCGAGGCGCGGCCGGAGGCGAGCCCGAGCACGGCAACCGCGATGAGCACCGCCGCCAATTTCGCCGCCTTGCGCGGCGAACGAACGCGCCCGAGCGCCGTCAGGCACAGTCCGCACGCAATCCCGGCGGCGCCGAGCGTCAGCGTGATGGCGCGCGTCCCGATCAGCGGAATGAGGAAGAACGTCGTGCCGAGCGTGCCCGCGATCGAGCCGGCCGTGGAAACGCCGTACACGGCGCCCGAGACCGTCCCGGACCGCTGCGCGGTGCGCAACACCAGCCGGATCGCGAACGGCGAATAGACGCCGAGCAGCGTGACCGGCACGAACATGATGGCGAGCGCGGAATAGAGGCTGCCGAGCCGGATGTTGTCCGTGTGATCGGAAACGAACCCCAGGATCGCCTCGGCAAAGCTCGGCAGCGCCAGCAGGTAGAGCGACGCAACGGCGACGATCGTCCCGAGGACCGCGGCCGACACCGTGCGGTCGGCGATGAAGCCGCCGAGGAAATAGCCGGCGGTGAGCGCGGTGAGCACCGTCGAGATCAGCGCCGCCCAGGTATAGATGCCGCTGCCGAAGTACGGATTGAGGTAGCGCGAGCCCAGCATTTCGAAGCTCATCACGATCGCGCCGGTGACGAAAGCCGCCGTATAGATGGCGGCCGGGAACGCGGCGGCCGATGCGCCGCGGCGCGGCCCCGTTGCGGTCGATTGCACGCCGGCGTCTTCCAACGCGACCTCCGGCCGATCGGAATCTTCTGACGTCATGGAGTGGCGTTCACTGCGCCTTGATCTTTGCGAATTTCACCACCTTGCCCCATTTCTCGGTTTCCCCGGCCATGAGCTTGCCGAAGTCGTCCGGCGAACCAAAAAACGCCGAGGAGCCGAGATCGGCAAGTCGCGCGCTGAGCGTGGGATCGGCGAGGCCCGCGTTGATCTCCTTGTTGAGCCTGGCGACGATCCCGGCGGGCGTGCTCTTGGGGGCGCCGATGCCGTAGAAGGCGCTCGCCTCGTAACCCGGCACGAAATCGCCCACGCTCGGTATGTCCGGCAATACGGCCGCGCGCTTGGCCGTGGTCACCGCCAGCGCGCGCAGCTTGCCGGCTCGCACGTACTCGATCGCCGCGGAAATAGGCGCGAAGTAGACCTGCACCTGCCCGCCCATCAGATCGGTTATTGCCGGCGGGGAAGCGCGATAGGCCACGTGGACCATGTCGACCCCGGCCATGAACTTGAACAGCTCGCCGGCCATGTGCGGCGAGGTGCCGACGCCGGGAGACGCCATGTTGATCTTGCCGGGATGAGCCTTGGCATAGGCGATGAACTCGGGGAGCGTGTGGGCCGGAAACGACGGATTGACGACCACCACGTTGGGGTCGCGGCTGATGCCGGCGACCGGCGCGATGTCGCGGACGAAATCGAAGGTGAGGTTTTCGTAGAGGCTGGCGTTGACGGCGTTCGAAAGGGAAACCAGCAGGAGCGTATGGCCGTCGGCCGGCGCGTCGACGACGAGCTGCGTGGCGAGATTGCCGCTCGCCCCTGGCCTGTTCTCCACGACGAACGTCTGGCCGAGCCGGTCGGACAGCCATTGCCCCACGAGACGCGCCAATATGTCGGGCGCGCCGCCCGCGGCAAAGCCGACGATCACGCGCACCGGCCGCGTGGGATAGGCTTGCGACCGTGCGGGGCGCGCCGTGGTGGAAAGCGCGACGGCGCCTGCGGCCAGCAGGAACGTGCGGCGGGGAAGCTTCATGGCATTGCCTCAGGAGCTTGAGCGCCTCAATTCAAGCGGCAGGTATACTCGAACCGACGCGACTCTGCCCAGGCTGGCGCACTGTCGATGCGGGCAGAGGACATTCGGATTGTGCAGGTTTGCCCGCGAGGACGCCGATCGCGGACCTACTCCGGCTTGATGCCGGCGAACGCGATCACCTTGGTCCACTTGGCGGTTTCATCGGCGACGAGCTTGCCGAACTCCGCGGGCGTCATCGGCAGGGGCACGCCGCCCAAATCAGCGAAGCGCTCCTTGATGTTGGCATCCGCCAGCCCGGCGTTGATCTCCGCATTGAGCCGCGCGACGATCTCCGCCGGCGTGTTCCTTGGCGCGCCGATGCCGTACCACGTCTCCGTCTCGTAACCCGGCACGGACTCGCCGATGGTCGGCACGTCGGGAAGGACCGTCGTGCGCGTCGCCGAGGTGACCCCGAGCGCGCGCAGGTTGCCGGATCTGATGTGCCCGATCGATTCGGAGAGCGGCCCGAACATCACCTGCACCTGGCCGCTGAGCAGATCGACGAACGCCGCCGCCCCGCCGCGATAGCTGACCGCGGTGAGGCTGATGCCGGTCAGCATGCAGAACAATTCGCCGAACATGCGCAGCGTGCTGCCGGGGCCCGCGGTCGCCATGTTGATCTTGCCCGGGTTCGCCTTGGCATAGGCGATGAACTCGGAAACGGTTTTTGCCGGGAACGACGGACCGACCACCATGACGTTGGGCACGCGCATGGTGCCGGCGATCGGGGCGATGTCGCGCAGGAAATCGAAGCTGAGATTCTTGTAGAGCGCCGCGTTGATGGTGGTGGCGGGACCGACGCTCAAGAGCGTGTAGCCGTCCGGCGCCGCCCGCGCGACCATCTCGACGGCGAGGTTGCTGGCGGCGCCCGGCCGGTTTTCGGTGATGAACTGGCGGCCGAGCCGGTCCGAGAGCCACTGGCCGACCAGGCGCGCGGTGATGTCGTTGCCGGTGCCGGGCACAAAACCGACGATCACGCGCACCGGCCGCGACGGATAGGTTTCCGCCGCGGCTCCGCGCGGGACGAACGCGAGCGCGGTGGCGACGCCGGCCGTTTGCAGAAAGTCTCTGCGGCGCAGTGGCACGACTGTCCTCACTCGGCCTTGATGCCGGCGGTGCGGATCACCTTGCCCCACCGCTCGGTGAACTCGGCGATGAACGCGCCGAAATCGGCAGGCGAGCCGGGAAACGGCTCGGCCCCCAACTCGACGAGCCGCGCCGTGAACGCCGGATCGGCGAGCGCGGCGTTCACTTGGGCATTGAGGCGCGCGATGATCTCCGGCGGCGTTTTCGCCGGCGCGACGATGCCGACCCACCCGGTTCCCTCGTAACCGGGCACGAATTCGCTGATGGCCGGCACATCCGGCAGCGTACCGACGCGCCGGGCGGTCGTGACTCCGAGCGGCCGCAGCTTGCCGGCCTTGAGCGAGCCGACCACCGAGGCGACCGGGGCGAACATGACGTCGAGGCGGCCGCTCATGAGATCCGGCAACGCCGGCCCGACGCTGCGGTAATGCACCGTGGTCAGGTCGGCGCCCGCCATCACCTTGAACAACTCGCCGTACAGCGCCGACGCGCTCCCCGGCCCGGACGATCCCAGGTTGATCTTGCCGGGATTTGCTTTGGCGTAGGCAATCAACTCGGGCACGGTCGTGTGCGCAAACGCCGGGTTGGCGACCAGGACGAAGGCGTCGCGGGCGATGCTCGCGACCGGCGCGAGGTCGCTGATGAAATTGAAATCGAGCCGGTCGTAGAGCGACGCGTTGAACGCGTTGCTGGTCGAGGCCAGCAGCAACGTGTAGGCGTCCGGCGCCGCACGCGCGACCGCGCCGGTCGCAATGTTGCTGCTGGCGCCGGGTCGGTTCTCGATCACGAACTGCTGGCCCATCCGTTCCGACAGCCATGCGCCGATTAGGCGCGCGGCGATGTCGGTCACCCCACCGGGCGCATAGCCGACGAGAAGACGCACCGGCCGCGTCGGATAGGCTTGCGCCGCCACGATACGTGAGGCGAACGGCAGCGCGGCAGCGCCCGCGGCCACTTGGAGAAATGTGCGGCGCAGCAACATGCCTCCTCCTTCTACATCGCGGCGCCACTCTCCGCTTGGCGGCCAGCCGCCGAACCCTATAATCGCATGATACCGCGACCGCGGGCAGCCGGGTGGCTGCGGAGAACAAAATGCTTTTCCGCCAACTCTACGATCAGGCGTCGGGGACTTACTCTTACCTGCTCGCCAGCCGCCGCGGCGGCGAGGCGTTGATCCTCGATCCGGTGCTGGAGAAGGTCGACCGCTATCTCCAGCTGGTGCGGGAACTCGAACTCAGGCTCGTCAAGGCGGTCGACACGCATCTGCATGCCGACCACATCACCGGCCTCGGCGCGCTGCGCGACAAGACCCATTGCACCACCGTGATGGGCGAACAGACCAAGGCCGACGTGGTTTCGATTCGCCTGGCCGACGGCGACAAGCTCACCATCGAGGGGCTTGCGCTCGACGTGCTCTATACCCCCGGCCACACCGACGATTCCTACAGCTTCGTCATGCCGGACCGGGTGTTCACCGGCGACACCTTGCTCATCCGCGGCACCGGCCGCACCGATTTCCAGAACGGCGATCCGCGCGCGCAATACGAGTCGATCTTCGGCCGGCTGCTCAAGCTGCCCGAGGCGACGCTCGTCTACCCGGCACACGACTACAAGGGCGACACCGTCTCCACCATCGGCGAAGAGAGGGCTTACAACCCGCGGCTCCAGGTGAAGTCGCCGGAGGAATACGTCGAGCTGATGAACAACCTGAAGCTCGGGAACCCCAAGATGATGGACGTCGCCGTCCCCGCCAACATGAAGGTCGGCCTGCATCAGGAGGAGGTGGCGCGGCGCGGCTGGGCGATCACCCCGGAGCAGGGGCTTGGCCTCGTCGGCAAGCCGGACGTCGCGCTGATCGACCTGCGCGAGAAGAGCGAGCGCGAGCGGCACGGCGTCATCCCGACCTCGCTGCACGTTCCCTACCCGGCCCTGCAGGAAAACCTCAGCGCCGGCGGCATGTTGCACGAGCTTGCCCAATCGACCGGCAAGCGGCTGCTGTTCTACTGCGCGTTCGGCGAGCGCTCGGCCATGGCGGTGCAGGCGGCGCAGGACGCAAGGCTGTCCTCCGCCTGCCACCTGCAGGGCGGTCTCGCCGCCTGGAAGGCGGCGGGAGGTTCGGTCAGTCAACAGTGACCAGTGATCAGTAATCAGATGCAGTCTCAGTTGTCGATCACTGATCACTGATGACTGATCACTGACGAGGGGGCGGTGACGGCGATCACGCGGAGCGGAGTTCCGCATGCGGCGCATGCGGCGTGGCCGGCCGCGGCGCTCGCCTGCATGGGGATCGTGTTCGGCGACATCGGCACGAGCCCGCTTTATACCCTCAACGTCGCCGCCAAGGCGGCGAGCCCCGCCGGACAGGTGTCGCCGGAAGCGGTGCTCGGCATCGTATCGCTGATCTTCTGGTCGCTGATCGTCGTCATCTCGATCAAGTACGCGATCCTGATCATGCGCGCGGGCAACCACGGCGAGGGCGGCATCCTGGCGCTGCTCGCCTTGATCAGCCCGCGGCGCGCCAAGCAGAGCCGGCGCCGGGCGGCGATGGTCGTGGTCGGGCTCGTCGGCGCCACCCTGCTCTACGGCGACGGCACCATCACGCCGGCGATCTCCGTTCTCAGCGCCATCGAAGGCCTGAAAATCTATGCGCCGCACCTCGACCGCATCGTGGTTCCGCTGACCGTCGCGATCCTCATCGTGCTGTTCCTGATCCAGCGC
>DASZJC010000016.1:0-2568 GCA_035948495.1 Xanthobacteraceae bacterium
GGCAGCAAGATCACGGCGGTGCCGGCGAGCTTCCACGTCCACCGCACCATCCAGCGTTTCCTCGACAATCGCCGCAAGGCGATCGAGACCGGGGAGGGCATCGACTGGTCGACTGGCGAGGCGCTGGCGTTCTGTTCGCTGCTGCTCGACGGCACCCCGGTGCGCCTGTCCGGCCAGGACAGCGAGCGCGGCACTTTCTCGCAGCGCCACTCCGTCCTCATCGACCAGGAGAACGAGAACCGCCACGTGCCGTTCAATCACCTGCGCGAGGGCCAAGCGCGCTACGAGGTGATCAACTCCATGCTGTCGGAAGAGGCGGTGCTCGGCTTCGAGTACGGCTACTCGCTGGCCGAGCCCAATGCGCTGACCCTGTGGGAGGCGCAATTCGGCGACTTCGCCAACGGCGCCCAGGTCGTGTTCGATCAGTTCATCTCGTCGGGCGAGCGCAAATGGCTGCGCATGTCCGGGCTGGTGTGCCTCCTGCCGCACGGCTACGAAGGCCAAGGGCCGGAGCATTCCTCGGCGCGGCTGGAGCGGTTCCTGCAGATGTGCGCCGAGGACAACATGCAGGTCGCTTGCTGCACGACGCCGGCGAACTATTTCCATATCCTGCGCCGGCAGCTCAAGCGCGAGATCCGCAAGCCGCTGATCCTGATGACGCCGAAGTCGCTGCTGCGCCACAAGCGGGCGGTGTCGCGTCTCGACGAGATGGCGGCGGGAACGACCTTCCACCGAGTGCTGTGGGACGACGCCCAGCTCCTCGCCGGCGAAAAGATCAAGCTCGTGCCCGACAACGAGATTCGCCGCGTCGTGCTGAGCTCCGGCAAGGTCTATTTCGACCTTTACGAGGAACGGGACAGGCGCGGGATCGACGATGTCTATCTGCTGCGCGTCGAGCAGCTCTATCCGTTCCCCAGCAAGGCGCTGGTGCAGGAACTCTCCCGCTTCAAGCAGGCCGAGATCGTTTGGTGCCAGGAGGAGCCGCGCAACATGGGCGCGTGGTTTTTCGTCGACACGTTCCTCGAGTGGGTGCTCAACCAGATCGGCGCCAAGCACCGCCGCGCACGTTACGCCGGCCGGCCGGCGTCGGCCGCCACCGCCACCGGGCTGATGTCGAAGCATCTCGCCCAGCTCAAGCAACTGCTCGACGACGCGCTGGCCTAGAGCATGATCCCGAAAAGTGGATACCGGTTTCCCGCCTGCGCGAAGCCCCTGGCACGGTTTATCGTTTGGTTTGATGCTTCGGCGGGCGAAGGCAGGTCGGAAAAGATCATGCTCGAACAAAAAAGCTAGAGCGAAATGACGATTCGAAGAAACGTCGTTGCGCTCTAGCCGCGGCACAGGGGATCCTTCATGGCCGACATCCGCGTTCCCACGCTCGGCGAATCCGTCACCGAGGCGACCATCGGCCGCTGGTTCAAGCAGGCCGGCGACGCGGTGACGGTCGACGAGCCGCTGGTGGAGCTTGAAACCGACAAGGTGACGATCGAGGTGCCGGCGCCCGCCGCCGGCGTGCTGGCCGAGATCCTCGCCCAGGACGGCGAGACGGTGGCGCCCGGCGCGCTGCTCGGCCAGATCCGGGAAGGGGCGGCCGCGGCCGCGAAGTCTGCCCCTGCACCGGCGGCCGCGCCGCCGCCTGCCGCAAAGGCCGCACCGCCGCCGCCGAAATCCGCGCCCGCCGCTCCCAAGGCGCCGCCCGTCGATGCGCCGCTGGCGCCGTCGGTGCGCAAGCTGGCGGCGGAAAGCGGCATCAGCGCCTCGACCGTTCCGGGCAGCGGCAAGGACGGCCGCGTCACCAAGGGCGACATGATGGAGGCGATCGCACGCGCGGTCGCCGCGCCGACGCCGGTCGCCCAACCGGCCGCCGCCGTGCAGGTGCGCGCGCCTTCGGCGCCCGACGATGCCGCGCGCGAAGAGCGCGTGCGCATGAGCCGGCTGCGCCAGACCATCGCGCGCCGGCTCAAGGACGCGCAGAACGCTGCCGCCATGCTCACGACCTTCAACGAGGTCGACATGGCGAACGTGATGGCGCTGCGCGCCGAGTACAAGGATCTGTTCGAGCGGAAGCACGGCGTGAAGCTCGGCTTCATGAGCTTCTTCGTGCGCGCCTGCGTGCAAGCCCTCAAGGACATTCCCGCCGTCAATGCCGAGATCGACGGCAGCGACATCGTCTACAAGAATTATTACCACATCGGAGTCGCGGTCGGAACCGAGAAGGGCCTGGTGGTGCCGGTGGTGCGCGACGCCGAGCGGCTGTCGCTCGCCGAGATCGAGAAGACGATCGCCGATTTCGGCCGCCGCGCGCGCGACGGCGCGCTCACTATCGAGGAGATGCAAGGCGGCACCTTCACCATCTCCAACGGGGGCGTCTACGGCTCGCTGATGTCGACGCCGATCCTCAACGCGCCGCAATCGGGCATTCTCGGCATGCACAAGATCCAGGAACGCCCGATGGTGGTCGACGGAGCGATCAAGCCGCGGCCGATGATGTACCTCGCGCTGTCGTACGACCACCGCATCGTCGACGGACGCGAGGCGGTGACGTTCCTGGTGCGGGTGAAGGAGCTG
>DASZJC010000017.1:0-1607 GCA_035948495.1 Xanthobacteraceae bacterium
TCAACCGGCGGATCGTCGAGGTTCACGTCGAGGGGCCGCTGATCGTCAACGGGAGCACAATCCCGCTGCAGGCCGCGATCGACGGCGTCGGCCTTGTTCAGCTGCCGCTCGCGTATGTCGCGGGCGAGCTTGCGGCGGGACGCCTCGTCGCCGTGCTCGATCAATGGGCGCCGCCGCCGAGCGAGGGGTTCTTTCTTTATTACCCGAGCCGCCGTCAGACCCGTGCCGCGCTCAAGGCGCTGGTCGATTTCCTCCGCGACGCGCGCCGAGCCCCGCCGGACCGGCGTTCGGCGATCTCGGCGACGCCGCCGTCGGTGAGACCGCTCTCGCTGTAGCGCGCGAGCAGGCGCCACTGGTCCCGGACAAGCGGGGTGAGGCCTCCGCCGTGAGCGGAACGACGCGATAGCGGCGACGACGGGATGGGTTATCATGGCCGAGGAGGCAACCATGCCGCCCGTGCCGACGCCGTCGATCCTCGACACCCGCCGCGAGCAGACGTTTCCCACGCTCGATCGGGCGGAGATCGAGCGCGTCCGGCGCTTCGGCAAGCCGCGCGCGTTTGCGCCGGGCGAGCGGCTGGCCAAGGCGGGGGATGTCGGCGGCGGCCTGAGCATCATCCTCTCCGGCGAGGTCGAGGTCATCCGTCATGACTCGGCCGGCCGCAGCGCGGCGATCGTCACCCATGGCCCCGGCGCCTTCCTGGGCGAACTCGCGCAGCTCGCCGGCCGGCCGGCGTTGGTCGACGCCACCGCGCGCGGGCCGGTCGAGGCGCTGATCGTCCCGCCCGATCAGCTGCGTGCCCTGCTGGTCGCCGAGGCGGAACTGGGCGAGCGCATCATGCGCGCGCTCATCCTGCGCCGCGTCGGCCTGTTGGAGACCGGCGCAGGCGGGCCGGTGATCGTCGGCCGCGCCGACAACGGCGACGTGCTGCGGCTCCAGGGCTTTCTGCGCAACAACGGCCATCCGCAGGTGCGGCTCGATCCCGAGACGGATCCCGACGCCAAGGCGCTGATCGAACGCTTTCACGTCGATCCCGGCCAATTGCCGATCGTGCTGTGCCCGGGTGGGCAGCTGCTGCACAATCCCGGCGAGACCGAACTCGCCCGCTGCATCGGCCTCGTCGGCCCGATCGATCCCGACCGCGTCTACGACGTGGCGATCGTCGGTGCCGGGCCCGCGGGCCTCGCGGCCGCGGTCTACGCCGGGTCCGAGGGACTCTCCGCCCTGGTGCTCGATTGCCGCGCGTTCGGCGGCCAGGCCGGCGCGTCCACGCGGATCGAGAACTACCTCGGCTTTCCCACCGGCATCACCGGCATGGCGCTGATGGCGCGCGCCTATAATCAGGCGCAGAAGTTCGGGGTCGAGATGGCGATCCCGGACGAGGTGGCCGGCCTCGATGCGGCGGCGTTCGCGCGCGACGGCCGCTTCCGGCTCGATCTCGCCAACGGCGAGCGGGTCGGCGCGCGCGCCGTGGTGATCGCGAGCGGCGCGCGCTATCGCCGGCCCAACGTCGCAAACCTCGCGGCGTTCGAAGGCACGAGCGTGCACTATTGGGCCTCGCCGCTCGAGGCGAAGCTGTGCGCGGGCCAGGAGGTGGCGCTGGTCGG
>DASZJC010000018.1:0-3710 GCA_035948495.1 Xanthobacteraceae bacterium
CGGCATGGACGGCATCAAGACCGGCTACACGCACGATTCCGGCTTCAACCTCGTCACCTCGGTGCACCGCAACGGCCGGCACGTCGTCGCCGTGGTGCTGGGCGGCTCCTCGGGCGGCGCACGCGACGCGCGCATGCGCGAGCTGCTCGAGTCGCACATGGCGGAGGCGTCGACCCGCCACACCGCCCCGCCGATCGCGGAATCGGCAACGCCGTTGCGCGCCCCGCAGCTCGCGAGCGTCCGTTCCGAGACGCCGGTGGAGGCGCCCGCGCGCGCGCCGGCGCCGGTCGCGCGCGCGATCCCAGCAGCGGGTTCGACCGATCCGATCCGGCCGCTGGTCGTGCGCACCATCCAGGTGCGGGCCGCCGCGGTGCGCACCGCCGCGCTCGGCCCGCTGGTCATGCCGGCGCCCAATGCGAGCGTGGTGCCGCCGCAACTCGCGGCCCCCGCGCCGCAACCGGCCGCGCAGGCGGCCGAGCCCCCGGCCCCGGCGCAACGCGCACCGCTGCCGCCGCCGCCCGGCGCGCGTCCCGGCGTGCTCGGCGTGCTGCCGGCCCGCGCCGCGCCGGCCGAGGCGCAGCAGCCTCCGCTGGTCAAAGCGACATTCGCCGAGCGCATGGCCGGCGTGCCAGAACCCGAGACGGTTGCCGCCGCGCCGACGGCGCAGCCGGCGCGCCATGCCGCGCGCGGCGAGTGGGCGATCCAGATCGGCGCGTTCGCGGACGAATCCGAGGCGCAAGAGCGGCTGCGGACCGCGCGCAGCATCGGCAAGGGCGTGCTCGGCAATGCCGATCCCTTCACCGAAAAGGTGGTGAAGGGCTCGAAGGAGCTTTACCGCGCGCGCTTTGCCGGTTTCGACCGGGACGGCGCCGAGGCCGCCTGCCACCACTTCAAGCGCAACGACATCGCCTGCATGGCGCTGAAGAATTAGCGAATAGGGAGTAGCGAATAGGGAATAGTGGTCGCTATTCTCCCACTCCAACGCGCTCCTCATTTCCCTTAGGCCCCCCGCGGGCGGACGTCGGCTACCCAGCGGGGAGAGCTATTCGCTATTCGCTATTCGCTATTCGCTATTCGCTATTCGCTATTCGCTATTCGCTATTCGCTATTCGCTATTCGCTATTCGCTATTCGCTATTCGCCAGCCGCCTTCGAAACCCAACATTAACCCGGATCGCGTCAAACTAGGACCGCTGCTGATGATGTTGCGTAAGGAGTACATCAGCGATGGCGACGAAGCAGAACGTCCTTGGCTTCATTGACGCGGGCCGCAAGGTACGTCGAGCCTCCCTGGTCGGGATGCAGCCGTTTCATCAGGGCGCGATGGGCGCGCCCGATGTCCTCGGCGCTCGCCCCGGGCTGAAGGCCAAGGATCTGATAGGCCTCCTCCTGCGTCATTGGCCCGCGCGGCGCCCCGCCCTGCCCCGCTGCCGCATCTCCCTGCGCGTGCTCACGCCAGCCGGGCGCCCGGCGATCAAGATACGCTGCCAGTAGCGCGCGGCTCTCCTCGTCGATCTCGGGAAGCATGCCGACGAGCGCCGTCGTCTCGAGCGCATCGAGCGACACGCCCTCGTGACGGCCGGCGAGGATGCGCCCGCGCATCGCGCCGGTGTCGTGATCGAGCTCCATCTCCAGGAACGCGGAGCGCACCCGCGACGTCTGCCCGCCGCGCCGGGCGCGCCGCCCGAACGCCGCCATGCCCGGCCACAGCCCGAGCAAGGTGAGCCCGGCGATGCCGAGCGGCACAGCGAGCGCCACCCGGCCGGTCGCCGCGAGCGTCGCCGCGCCCGCGAGCGCCACGGTGCCGCCGGACACCTTGGCGAAACGCACCACCGTGCGCGGATCGGCGCGGGCGAACGCGTTGATCGCCCACAGCACCAGCAGCAGGATCAGGATCCCGAGGAGGACGGTCGGCATGGCTCAAGTCACGCGGGTCAAGTCATCTGCCGCAGGAGCGCCTGGGCGCCGGTGCCGCGGCGGGAGAGGTCGTTGAGCGCGCGCATGCCGCCGGCCGCATAGGCGGCCGCGGCGCGCAGCAGTTCGCGCAGCTGGTGCGCGGCGCCGACGTCGAACCGGCAATAGGCGCCCCGGGTCAAACGCGCAATCTCGCGGAACGCCTGCTCGGCGGCCGGATCGTCGCCCTCCTGGAACACGAAGGCGGGAACGCCGCGCAGGCCGAGTTCGCCGGCGGCGGCGGCAAGATCGTCGATCCCTTCCTCCATGGCATCGCCCACGAAGACCAGGGCCTGCGCCTTGGTTTTCTCGGTCTCGCGCCGGGCGTGGGCGAGGATCTTGCCGATCTGGGTGCGGCCGCCGCGGCAGGAAATCCCGCTCATCAGGCCGGCGAGGCGCGCCCCGTCGCTCACCCAGCCCGAGGCGCGGCACTCGTTGAAGCCGCGGTAGTAGACGAGCTGCACCTCGAGCCCGCCGATCGCCGCCGCCTCGCGGAACATCTCGCCCTGGAGCTGGCACGCGGCGTCCCAGGTCGGCTGCCGGCTCATGGTGGCGTCGAGCGCGAAAATCAGCCGCCCGCGCTGGCCGGGCTCCAGGGTCGGCGAGAGCGTGCGCGCGCGGGCGATGAACGCGTCGATGTCCGGCCGCGACGACGCCGCGGCCGGCTTGCCGGCCGGTTGCGCCGGAGCGGGGGTGTTGTCGCGATCCTTTGCCATGGCCGTTGGTAGCCCGCGCGGGCCGTAGCGCTCGGCTCAAGTATATCAGGTGGCGTGCCATGCGTCCGGCGCAATGGGCCGCTGCGCAACGCGGCGGCTATTCGCCGATGACGTCCTGGAAATCGAGCGGCTTGTCGAGCGCGGCGATCCACTCGGCGCGGGCGGCCGCCCGGCGCCGGCCGCGCTCGTCGAGCGGCAGCTTGAGGCAGTCGAGCAGCGCCCGCACCTCCTGGCGCGCGGTGACGTGCGCCATGCTCGGCCGGGTGCCCAGCGTCTCCTTGTCGAGACTGTCGAACGCGCTCAGGCCGCGCGGAAACAGCTCGCGATAGACGAGGCGCTCGGTAAACCCATCGACCGCGCGGAAGCCCAGCCGCAGGCCCAATTCGTTGAGGCTGTCGGCGACCGCGCGCTTGTTGCGTGAGCCGAGCACGGACAGGCGGTTGCGCACGACCACCCAATCGGTCAGGCCGCCGTCGACGACGCGCCGCTGACGGCGCGCGTGGCGCACCATCTCGGCATAATGGCTCTCGCCGGTGACCGCGAACGTCGCCGGATCGACCGAACCGAGCACGTCGAAATCCACGAAGCTGTCGTTGAGCGGCGTCACCAGGGTGTCGGCCATGGAATGCGCCAGCCGCATCAGGTAGCTGTCGGTCGCCGGCGTGTCGATGACGACGAAATCGTGACTGCGCTCGGCCGCCGCAATGGCTTCGGCGAAGCCGGCGAATTCCGTCGTCTCGTTCTCGTCGACGCGCACGCCCTCGCCGCGGCGCACGTGGTAATGGGTCGGCAGCTCGAGCTCGACGCGCGCCCGGCGCCCCCAGGCGCGGCGGTTTTCCACGTACTTGGTCAGGGTTTTCTGGCGGCTGTCGAGATCGATGGTGGCGACGCGCTGGCCGGCCTTGAGCAGCGCCACGGCGACGTGCATCGCCGTCGTCGATTTGCCCGAGCCGCCCTTCTCGTTTCCCAGCACGATCACATGCGCGGAATTCGAGACTGCAACCGGCGCCTGGAGCAACATTTACGCATACCCTCGACTGCG
>DASZJC010000019.1:0-2765 GCA_035948495.1 Xanthobacteraceae bacterium
TGGCCTTCGGGCGGATGACCTGGCCGCACCAGCTCGTGCGGATCATGCTGTTCGAGCAGCTTTACCGCGCAATCGCCATTCTTTCCGGGCATCCCTATCACCGGGCGTGAGGTGCTCGGGTAGCGCGCCACGGGCCGGCGCCCAATGGTTAATCGCCCTTTAACGGGCCGCGTGCGTACCTTTAGGTGCCATGACCGCGAAGCCGACCACGACCCGCATCGCCTCGCGCCGCTACATCGGGCTGGTGCTCGGGGCGGCCCTCGCGGGGATTGCGGCGGCGGCGCTGGCGCAGCAGCCAAGCCCGGCGCCCGACAAGGCCGCGCGCCAGCAGGAACTCGACGCGGTGCAGGCGGAACAGCGCAAGGCCGCCGACGCGGAGGCGCTGCTCAGGAGCGAAATCGCAGCGCTCGGAGAAGACCGCCGCAAGCTCAACGAGGCGTTGCTCGCAACCGCCGGCCGGCTGCGCCTCGCGGAAAATCACATCGCCGCCACCGAAGCGCGCCTGAAGAAGCTCGAAGAGAGCGAGCGCACCGTGCGCAAATCCCTCGCCGGCCGCCGCGGCGTCATTGCCGAGATCCTGGCGGCGCTCGAGCGCATCGGCCGGCGGCCGCCGCCCGCCATCCTGACGGCGCCCGAGGACGCCCTGGCGTCGGTGCGCACCGCCATGCTGCTGGGCGCGGTGTTGCCGGAGATGCGCGGCGAGGCCGAGGCTCTATCCGCCGACCTCCTGGAACTCGCCCGCGTGCGCGGCGACAGGAAGGTCGAAAGGGAGGCGCTCGGCCGTGATGTAGCCGCATTTTCCGACGACCAACAGCGCATGAGCTTGCTGGTCCAGGAACGGCAGAAAAAGCAGGCCGAGGCCGAGAAGGCGCTCGACGCCCAACGCCAGCGCATCGCCCTGCTGGCCCGTCAGGCGGACAATCTCAAAGATTTGATTGCCAGGCTGGAGCGCGATTCTGCCGCACTGCCGGGCGGGGAAAAGCCGCCAAGTCCCCCCGAGGGCAAGCCCAATTTTGCCGCCCTCAAGGACCCGGGCCGGCTGGCCCCCGCGATCGCGTTCGCAGCCGCCAAGGGCGCCCTGCCGCTGCCGGTCAACGGCGTGCGCCTTCGCGATTTCGGCTCGCCGGACGGGCTGGGCGGCACCGAAAAGGGCCTGTGGATCGCCAGCCGCGCCGCCGCCCAGGTCACCGCGCCATGCGACGGCTGGGTGGTCTATGCCGGGCCGTTCCGCAGCTATGGACAACTCTTGATCCTCAATGCCGGCGGCGGGTATCATGTGCTTCTGGCCGGCATGGAACGAATCTCCGTCGATCCCGGCCAGTTCGTGCTGACCGGGGAACCCGTGGCGGTGATGGGGGGCGGGCCGCAATCGGCCGCCGCCGTCGCGACTGGCTCAAGCCAACCGGTGCTGTACGTCGAGTTCCGCAAGGACGGAACGCCCGTCGATCCAAGCCCATGGTGGGCAACAACCGATAGCGAGAAGGTTCGCGGATAATGCGCAAGACTTCCCTGGTTCTCATCGGTGCCGTCGCCGGCGCCGCTCTCTCCCTCCTCGCGACCCAGCCGCGGATGATGCTGGTCGGGGCCAGCGCCAAGGCGGCAGCCGGCAGCGCCGACACGTACCGCCAGCTCAACCTGTTCGGCGACGTGTTCGAGCGGGTGCGCGCCGATTACGTGGAGAAACCGGACGACGCCAAGCTGATCGAGGCGGCGATCAACGGCATGCTCAACGGGCTCGATCCCCATTCGAGCTACATGGACTCCAAGAGCTACCGCGACATGCAGGTCCAGACCAAGGGCCAGTTCGGCGGGCTCGGGATCGAAGTCACGATGGAGCAGGGCCTGGTCAAGGTCGTGGCGCCGATCGACGACACGCCGGCCGCCCGGGCGGGCATCATGGCTGGCGACATCATCACCCATTTGGACGACGAGCAGGTTCAGGGCCTCACCCTCAACCAGGCGGTCGAAAAGATGCGCGGGGCGGTCAACACCAAGATCCGCCTGAAGATCATGCGCGCCGGCCAGGACAAGCCGATCGAGGTGACGATCACCCGCGAGATCATCATGGTGCGCTCGGTGCGCTCGCGGCCTGAGGGTGACGTGGGCTACATCCGCATCACCCAGTTCAACGAGCAGACCAACGAGGGGCTCAAGAAGGCGATCAGCGACCTCGCCGCCCAGATCCCGACCGACAAGCTCAAAGGCTATGTCATCGATCTGCGCAACAACCCGGGCGGCCTGCTCGACCAGGCGATCGCCGTGTCCGACGCGTTCCTCGAGCGCGGCGAGATCGTCTCGACCCGCGGCCGCAACGCCGAGGAGACCCAGCGCTTCAACGCCCGCTCCGGCGATATGACCAAGGGCAAGCCGGTGATCGTCCTGATCAACGGCGGCTCGGCCTCCGCATCCGAGATCGTCGCCGGCGCGCTGCAGGACCACAAGCGGGCGAGCATCGTCGGCACCCGCTCGTTCGGCAAGGGCTCGGTCCAGACGATCATCCCGCTCGGCTCGGGCAACGGCGCGCTGCGGCTTACCACCGCGCGCTACTTCACCCCGGCCGGCCGTTCGATCCAGGCCAAGGGCATCACGCCGGACATCGAGGTGCAGCAGGACGTGCCGGACGAAATGAAAGCGCGCACCGACTCCCGCGGCGAGGCGGCGCTGCGCGGCCACCTCAAGGCGGAAGGCCAGGAGGAGACCGGCTCGCAGTCCTACGTCCCGCCGGATCCGAAGGACGACAAGGCCCTCAACATGGCCTACGAACT
>DASZJC010000020.1:0-5050 GCA_035948495.1 Xanthobacteraceae bacterium
ATGAGGGCGCAAAAGCCGACCGCCCAGGCGCGGCTCTGGTCGCCGAGCCGGGTCAGCGGCTCGACCGCGAACGGATAGGAGATCAACGCCAGAAAGCTGCCGACGTTGCTCGCCGCGTAGAGAAAATACGGATTGGCCGCCAGCGGATGATCGGTGCGGGCGAACCACGCCTGCAGCAACGGCCCGTTGGCGGAGAGCGCAAAGAACGGCAGCCCGATCGAGGCGGCGAACAGCCCGAGCAGCCAGAACGCCTCGCCCCGTTGCGGCGCGGCGCCCCAGCCTTGCGCAATGGCGAGCGGCAAGGCGAATACGGCGCCGATCATCACGGCCACGTGGATCGCTGCGCCGACCCGCGGCTGCGTCAGGCGCGTGAGCCCGTGCGCGTAAGCGTATCCGGCCAAGAGGGTGGCCTGGAAGAACACCATCGCGACCGACCACACCGCCGGCGCGCCGCCGAGCCGCGGCAGCACCATCTTGGTGAACATCGGCTGGACGGCGAACAGCAACGCCGCGCTGACGAAGACGGTGGCGACGTAGAGCGCGCGTACGAGTGCGTGACGCATGTGCGCCTGGCCCCCAGCGTCATCGTTTTCCGAAAACCGCCACCCATGGATCGCGACCGGGCAGGCTTTTCGGCGTGGGCGATCGACTAAAACGCCGGTGCCCGGATTGCTCCGGGCACCGCAATGGTTTGTTTCTTGCGGCGCCGGGCGAGGCGCCGGCCGGCGCAAGTCAGTGGCCCATCTTGTCCATCTTCGTGCCTGCGCTCCCCATGGCCGGGGCGCCGGCACCGATCGCTTCGACCGGATACTTCACCTCGATCGTCCCGGCCTTGGCGAAAGTGAGGGTGACTTTGACCTCTTCGCCCTGCTTGAGCGGTTCATTGAGGTCGACGAACATCACGTGGTAGCCGCCGGGCTTGAGCTCCACCGTTTCGCCCGGCTTGATTTCGAGGCCGTCCTTGACCTCGCGCATCTTCATCACGCCCTGCTCCATCGCCATCGAATGGACTTCGAAACGCCGGGCGAAGGCGACCGAGCCGCCGATCAGTCGGTCGGGCTCGGTCCCGGTGTTGGTGATCTTCATGTAGCCGGCGCCGATCGTGGCGCCTTTCGGCGTCGCGCGCGCCCACGGCTGCTCGATTTCGATCGAGCCGACCTTATTGGTCTGGGCAAGGGCAGGGCCGGCAATCAGCATAAGGGCGGCGGCAAGGACAGGGCCTTTGAGCTTCATCGCATTCTCCGGGAGGCGCGGGACGGCAAACTTAGCCGGCCCCCCTGCCCGCCGTCCATGCGCCAATCGACGCCGGTGCGAGCGCAGCAATGCGCCGCAGTGCCCGCCGAAAGTCGGATCGAAAAAATCCCGCCGAAAGTGCTATCCTCGCCGTCATGGGCTCCTTGCACGAGCTGGCGCGGAGCGGCGACGTTCGCGCCCGGCAACTGCCGGACGGGGAAACGGGACGCGTGGTGCACCTGCGACCGCGCCCCGGCGTGCCCCGGCGTCAGGCGCCGCGACCGGCGGCCTTACCCGGGCAGCCGGCCATCGAGGACATCGCCAAGTACGAGCGCGCCGGCCGGGACGACGATTACCGTCACCGCATGTTCATGAACGTCCTGGGATTTTTCACCTGCGCCATCCTGGTTGCCGTCGGCGTCTGGATCGCCAACGCCATTGCGGAACTGCGCAACAACCAGGACTGCGTCTTCTCCGGCCGGCACGACTGCGCCCACCTCGAGGTGCCGACCCGGCTGCGCTGATAGGTTCGGTCCTCACATCCCCTTTGATGCGGAACGGGGCAGCGACCGAGTCGCTGCCCCGCGTGACTTCGGAATTGCCGTGAACGAGCGTGCGGGCGCCGATCAGCTATGACCGACGACCGAAAGCGTCACCGGCGTCAGGCCGGAAGAGCCGATGGCATGGGCGGCCGCCGGCGTCAGGTCGATGACGCGGCCGCGCACGAAGGGCCCGCGATCGTTGACCCGCACCACGACCGAACGCTGCGAGCGCCGGTTGGTGACCCGCACCAACGTGCCGAACGGCAGCGACCGGTGGGCCGCGGTCAGCCCGCCCGCTCTCGCGTGTTCGCCGCTGGCGGTACGGCCGCCGGAGTAGACCGAAGCAATCCCGGACTGCTCCCCAGCATGGCGGGAGGCATGTGCGGCACCGGTCAAGCCGACCATCAGAATAAGCGCCGCGCTCGAGTTGATCAGCACGCGTCTTTTCATTGTGAACTCCTTCACTCGACTTCAGAAGGAGCGCGCAGTGCTGGGGAAAGCGTGCGTTTTTTCGCCGACAATCCGGCAATGATGTGGAATGGCGTTGACGTACGGGAGGATAATACCTTGCGCGCCAACCTGCCGCACCGCAAAAGCGGCGCTTCTTCCGGCGTGAGACCGGAATCACCGGGCTATGCCGGATGCTCGCTCAGGTGCGCAAGCAGCAATTGGTTGAGCCGGTCCGGCGCTTGATCGGCGATGAAATGGCCGACGCCCGGCAGGGTCTCGAACCGATAGGGGCCGGACACGAATTCGCCCGTGCCCTCGGCCGCCGCCCGTCCGACCGTGTCGTCCGCGTCGCCCCACACATAAAGCGTCGGGACGCGGATCACGCCGAGCGGCATGCGGATCGCGCCGCGGGCGCGGTACCATGCGAGCGCCGCTTCCATCGCCGCCGCGTTGCCGAGCACCGAAAGATGTTCCGCGATCGCGCTCGCCGGAACGCCGGATCGCGCCAGCCGCTCGCGCAGCCATCGCGCGTCGTCCGCCAGCACCCGCGGCCCGGCGTCGGCTTCGAGAAATTCGCGGTGATGGCGCGAGCGCCGGGCCTGCTCGCCGTCCGGCAGCGCGAGCGCGCGGTTGAACGCGTTGGGATGCGGACGCGACAGCACGCTCAGCGATGCGAGGCGTTGCGGATACCTGTCCGCAATGCCCCACGCGATGCTGCCGCCCCAGTCATGGCCGATGAGGTGGAAGCCCCGATCGGCGTGACCGCACGCGGCGACGATGTCGAGCGCATCGCCGACCAGCCGGTCGAAGCGATAATTCGCCGCGTCGGCCGGGTCCGGCCGGGCGCCCGGCGAGTAGCCGCGCTGGCTCGGCGCGACCGCCCGGTATCCGGCCGCCGCGAGGACGGGAAGCTGCGCGCGCCACGCATGCAGCGACTGCGCAAAGCCGTGCAGCAGCAGCACCAGCGGCGCCGCAGTATCGCCGTCGACCAGCGCATCGAAGACGAGCCCCGGTTCGATTCCAAACTTGTGCCACTCCGCCATGTCCGGTCGTCCGAAATCTGCCGTGAGGCGCATTCTATCCGCTTTGGCGGGGGCCGCCCAAGGGGAGCGCCCGCCCCGGGCCGCGCCAATCCCGCTGCGCGGCTTCGCCTGCCCCCGCCACAATGCTATCGTCCGCCCGGCACGAGGGCGCGAGGGTTGATGGTGACGGCTTCCGAGGCAACGCGAACGCTGCCGGCGAAGAGCCGGGCATGGCGCATCGCGCGCGAAATCCTTCTCCACCTCTCGATCATGACGGCCGTGCTCGGCCTTGCCGAATTGATCCTGCGCGCCGTCGACCTGCGCGAGCTGCGCGACAGCTACGAGCCGGGGCGAGCCCTTCTGTTTCGCTACGATTCCGAGCTCGGCTGGGCTCCCATCCCGAACGCCGCATCGACGTTCACGGGCACGCGCACCATCGACGTGCGCAACAACAGCCTCGGCCTGCGCGATCTCGAGCCGGCCGGCACGCGCAAGCCGACGGTGATGTTCGTCGGCGATTCCTTCGTCTGGGGCTATGACGTGAAGGCACACGAGCGCTTCACCGAGCTGCTGCGCCAGGAGCTTCCCGCCGCGCGCATCGTCAACGCCGGCGTCCCGGGTTACGGCACCGATCAGGAATACCTGCTGCTCGAACGCATCTGGAACGCCGTGCGGCCCGACGTGGTCGTCCTGATGTATTGCACCGGCAACGATCGCCTCGACAATTCCGCGAACATGCGCAACGGCGGCTACTACAAGCCCTATCTCGAGCGCGCGCCAGACGGCGCGTGGCATTTCGCCGGGCAACCGCCGCCATGGTCGCGCCACGTCTACTTCCGCGACAATGCGCTCGTGCGTCATCTGTGGCTGGCGCGCGCGGCGGTGACCGGCTTCGTGCAGCTGCGCCATCCCGAGATCGACGTCCCCGACCCGACCGAACGCCTGGTCGGCATGATGCGGGAGCTGGTCGAGGCGCGCGGCGCGAAATTCCTGGTCGGGCTGCAATATCACGAGGCGCAGCTCGAGGCTTCCCTGCGCGCGCGCGGCGTCCCGTTCACGGCGTTCGACGAAGCCAGCGTCTATCCGGCGGACGGCAACCACTGGACCCCGGAGGGCCACGCGCTGGTCGCGCATCGGCTCATGCCGCTGTTGGCGGCGGCCGGCATCGTCGGCCCGAACGGGCCCAACCAGCCAAAATAGGAGGAAGCTCACATGGCCGTTACGTCGAAATACGTCTTCGTCGTCAGCATGGACGTCGACCCGGACAAGGAAGGCCTGTTCAACGAGGTCTACGACACCGAGCACGTGCCCGCTCTGCGCACGGTGCCCGGCGTGCATTCGGTCGCCCGCTTCAAGGGCGAGCCGTTCGCCATGGCCCTCGGCGGCGAAAAGAGGAACGTCGAACACCCTGGCCCGCGCTACACCGCGATCTACGAGATCGACGGCCCGCACGTGCTCGTGAGCCCGGAATGGGCCAAGGCCGGCGAAATCGGACGCTGGGCGAAAGAAGTGCGCCCCTTCACGCGCAACCGCCGGCACGCCGTCTACAAGGTGCTGTGAATCGGCGGCGGCGCCTTATTCACAACGACGGTGCATTTCTTGCCGCGCGCGGCGCGCGCCCGGTAAGGTTCGGCATGGAATCAACCGACATCAAACCGTCCTCCGGCAACGGGCCCCTGCACGCGCGTTTCGACGGGCCGATCGTCATGGTCGGCTTCGGCTCGATCGGCAAGGGCACGCTGCCGCTGATCGAGCGGCACATCGCCTTCGACCGCGCGAAGTTCGTCGTCATCGCGCCGGACG
>DASZJC010000021.1:0-8266 GCA_035948495.1 Xanthobacteraceae bacterium
GCTGGTGGTCGAACAGGTCGAAAATTCGGCAAACCAGATCTCGCTTGAGGATGCGCGCCGCGCCAACCCGGGTGCGCAGATCGGCGACACCATCGCCGACACCCTGCCACCACTGGAATATGGCCGTATCGCCGCCCAATCGGCCAAGCAGGTGATCGTGCAGAAGGTCCGCGAGGCCGAGCGCGACCGGCAATACCAGGAATTCAAGGATCGCATCGGCGATATCGTCAACGGCATCGTCAAGCGCGTCGAATATGGCAGTGTCATCGTCGATCTGGGCCGGGGCGAAGCGATTGTGCGCCGCGACGAGATGCTGCCACGCGAGGTATTCCGCAACGGCGATCGGGTTCGCGCCTACATCTTCGACGTGCGGCGTGAAACCCGCGGGCCGCAGATTTTCCTCTCGCGCACCCATCCGCAATTCATGGCGAAGCTTTTCGCGCAGGAAGTGCCGGAGATCTATGACGGCATCGTCGAAATCAAGGCGGTGGCCCGTGACCCGGGCTCGCGCGCGAAGATCGGCGTGATCTCGCGGGATTCGTCGGTCGATCCGGTCGGCGCCTGCGTCGGCATGCGCGGATCGCGGGTGCAGGCGGTCGTCAACGAGCTGCAGGGTGAGAAGATCGATATCATTCCGTGGTCGCCCGATATCGCGACCTTCGTCGTCAACGCGCTCGCACCTGCGGAGGTCTCCAAGGTCGTGATCGATGAGGACCGTGAGCGGATCGAAGTCGTGGTGCCCGACACCAACAACCAGCTTTCGCTGGCGATTGGCCGGCGTGGGCAGAATGTGCGGCTCGCCTCGCAGCTGACCGGCTGGGACATCGACATCCTGACCGAGCAGGAGGAATCGGAGCGGCGCCAGGCCGAGTTCGAGAACCGCACGCGCATCTTCATGGATGCGCTCAACGTGGACGAGGTGGTGGGCCAGTTGCTCGCCTCGGAGGGCTTCACCTCGGTGGAAGAGCTGGCGATGGTCGACGAAAAGGAGATCGCCTCGATCGAGGGCTTCGATTCCGATACCGCCCAGGAGCTGCAGAACCGGGCGCGCGAATACTTGGCCCGCATCGAGGCGGAGCTCGATGCCAAGCGCCAGGAACTCGGCGTCGAGGACGCGCTCAAGGAAGTGCCCGGCGTCACCACCCGGGTGCTGGTGGCGCTCGGCGAAAACGACATCAAGACGGTCGAGGATCTGGCCGGGTGCGCCACCGACGAACTGTCCGGATGGAGCGAACGCAAGGACGGCGAGACCGTGCGCCATCCGGGTATCCTCGACGGCTTCGAACTGTCGCGCGAGGAAATCGAGGGCGTCATCATGCAGGCCCGCCTCAAGGCCGGTTGGATCACCGAGGCCGACCTTGTCCCACCGGTCCCTGAGGCTTCGGCCGAAGGGGAGGCGCAGCCGGCGGCGTAACGGCGAAGGATCGGTCCGATGCTGGCGCGCAACCACGACACCACTCTGGATTCCGGCCCCCGCCGCCTGGCGCCCGGGCAGGAGCGGCTGTGCATCGTGACGCGCGAGGTCAGGCCGGTCGCCGACATGGTCCGGTTCGTGGTCGGGCCGGACGGGGAGGTGGTGCCCGACCTCAAACGCCGGCTTCCGGGCCGCGGCGTCTGGGTCACGGCGAGCCGCGCGGCCGTCGCAGAAGCGGTTAATCGGCGCGCCTTCGCCCGCGGGTTCAGGACCGAGGTGCGCGTCGCGCCCGACCTTGCCGGGCTGGTCGAGCGCCTCCTGGAGCGTTCCGTCCTCGACGCCCTCGGCATCGTGCGGAAGGCCGGACGGGTTGCCGTCGGCTTTGCCCGGGTCGAAAGGGCGCTAGCGACGGAGGCGGTCGTCGCCTTGCTGCATGCCGCCGATGCGGGCCGGGAGGGCACCCGGAAGATCGCCGCAGCCGCGCGCAGCCGGCTCGGCGAAAAAGCCGGCGGTCTAACGGTGGTGGATGCATTTACCGCCGCACAATTGGATTTGGCATTGGGGCGGCCAAATGTGGTACATGCTGCCCTGCTCGCTGGCCCGGCCAGCGACGGGTTTCTCGCGCGCTATCGCAGCCTTGAACGCTTCCGGACGATTGGTCCGGGCGGGCAGGGGCGATAGTTCGCGGCCGGGCCGCTGGCCCCAACAGCCTCGGGACGCTTCACATGCGGCGATGCGACGCCCGGGGCATGGTGAGTTGGTGTTGCGCGGACTTGCGGGTCCTGCGCAGATCGGAAGCTGAATGAGTGAGACGAAGAATCCCGGCGAAAAGACGCTCAGCGTGGCGCCCACCAAGACGCTGACGCTCAAGCGCGGCGTCGAGCAGGGGGTCGTGCGGCAAAGCTTCAGCCACGGCCGGACCAAGGCGGTGGTGGTCGAGAAAGTGAAACGCCGCGCCATCGGCCCCGCCGACGCGAAGCCGGAGCCGGCCGTTGACGCGCGCGTTAGCGTCCGCCGGACCGCCGGCAAGGTCGCCGCGCCCGCGGCACCGGCTGTCGCCGCAACCCCCGCACCCGCGCTCAAGCCGTCGGGCGTTGTGCTGCGCGCGCTCAGCGACGAGGAGCTCAACCGCCGCGCCCACGCGCTCGACGACGCGCGGGTGCGCGAGGCGGAGGAGCGCCGCATCGCCGAAGAGGAAGCGCGCCGTCGTGCCGACCGCGAAAGCGTCGAGCGAAACGAGCGCGAGGCCGCCGAGAGTCGCAAGCGCGACGAGGAAGAGCGGCGGCGGCACGACGACGAGACCAAACGCAAGGCCGAGCAGGAGGCCAAGAAAAGATTTGGCGAGGCCGAGGCCAAGCCCGGCACGCCGCTGGCGCTCCGCGCCCAGGCGGTGACCGAAGCCGACGAGGACGAGGCCCCGCGCCCCCGCCGCGGCGCCGGACCCGCGCGTCCGGCGGCGGCCCCGAAGCCGGCGCGGCCCGGCGCGGAGAAACGGCGCGGGCGGCTGACCGTCGTCACCGCGTTGAGCCAGGACGAGGTGCGCGAGCGCTCGGTCGCGGCGTTCCGCCGCCGGGTGCAGCGGCTCAAGGGACACCAGACCGACGAGCCGAAGGATAAGCTGATCCGCGAAGTCACGATCCCAGAGGCCATCACCATCCAGGAGCTCGCCAATCGCATGGCCGAGCGCGCGGTCGACGTGATCCGGCTGCTGATGAAGCAGGGCCAAATGGTGAAGATCACCGACGTGATCGACGCCGACACGGCGCAGCTGGTGGCCGAGGAAATGGGCCATTCGGTCACACGCGTCGCGGAATCGGATGTCGAAGAAGGCCTGTTCGACGCCCCCGACGATCCCGCCACCCTGGTGCCGCGGCCGCCGGTCGTCACCATCATGGGCCACGTCGACCACGGCAAGACGTCGCTGCTCGACGCCATCCGCTCGACCGACGTCGCCGGTGGCGAAGTGGGCGGCATCACCCAGCACATCGGCGCTTACCAGGTGACGGCGCCCTCGGGCGCGAAGATCACCTTCATCGACACGCCGGGCCACGCCGCCTTCACGGCGATGCGCGCGCGCGGCGCCAAGGTGACCGACATCGTCGTGCTGGTGGTCGCCGCCGACGACGGCGTGATGCCGCAGACGGTCGAGGCCATCCACCACGCCAAGGCCGCCAAGGTGCCGATGATCGTCGCCATCAACAAGATCGACAAGGCCGACGCCCGGCCGGAGCGCGTGCGCACCGAATTGCTGCAGCACGAGGTGCAGGTCGAATCCATGGGCGGCGACGTGCTCGACGTCGAGGTGTCGGCGACCAAGAAGCTCAACCTCGACCGCCTGCTCGAGACGATCGGGCTGCAGTCGGAAATCCTCGACCTCCGGGCCAATCCGAACCGGCCGGCCGAGGGCACCGTGATCGAGGCCAAGCTCGATCGCGGGCGCGGCGCGGTCGCGACCGTGCTGGTCCAGCGCGGCACGCTCAAGGGCGGCGACATCGTCGTGGCGGGCGCCGATTGGGGGCGGGTGCGCGCGCTCATCAGCGATACCGGCGCGACGATCGAGGCGGCCGGCCCGTCGGTGCCGGTCGAGGTGCTCGGCTTCAACCACACGCCGGAAGCGGGCGACCGCTTGGCGGTGGTGCCGACCGAAGCGCGAGCACGCGAGATCACCGACTATCGCGAACGCCAGAAGCGCGACAGCCGGGCAACCGGCATGCGCGGCTCGCTCGAGCAGATGATGAGCCAGCTCAAGAGCGCCGGCCGCAAGGAGTTCCCGCTGGTCATCAAGGGCGACGTGCAGGGCTCGGTCGAAGCGATCATCGGCGCGCTCGACAAGCTCGGCACCGAGGAGGTGATCGCGCGCGTGATCCACGCGGGCGTCGGCGGCATCACCGAATCGGACGTGACCCTGGCGCAAGCGTCCGGCGCCGCCATCATCGGGTTCAACGTGCGCGCCCACAAGGAAGCGCGCGAGGCGGCCGAGCGCACCGGCACCGAGATCCGCTACTACAACATCATCTACGACCTGGTGGACGACGTGAAGAAGGCGATGTCGGGCCTGCTGGCGCCGACCATCCGCGAGACCACGCTCGGCACCGCTGAAATCATGGAAATCTTCACGGTCTCCAAGGTCGGCAAGGTGGCGGGCTGCCGCGTCACCGACGGCACCGTCGAGCGCGGCGCGCACGTGCGCCTGATCCGCGACAACGTGGTGATCCACGAAGGCAGGCTGTCCCAGCTCAAGCGCTTCAAGGACGATGCCCGGGAAGTCGTCGCCGGCCAGGAATGCGGCATGGCATTCGAGAACTTCCAGGACATGCGCGCGGGCGACGTCATCGAATGCTATCGGGTGGAGACGGTGCAACGCTCGCTGTAGCCTGCTCCGGAAGTTTGTAACCAACCCATTGATGGGCGGCTTGCGCGGGCAAACACCGCGCCGTTGTGCGCATTCCAATCGACGCTCGAGGTTTTCATGTCGCGTGGGCAGCACCGTGAATCCGTCGCCGCTCCGTCGCAGCGCCAGCTGCGCGTCGGCGAGGCGGTGCGCCATGCGCTCGCCGAGGTCTTCGCGCAAGGCGAGGTGCACGATCCGGTGCTCGAGGGCCACATGGTCACCGTCCCGGAAGTGCGCATGAGCCCCGACCTGCGGCTCGCGACCATCTACGTGATGCCGCTGGGCGGGCGTGACGCGGAGGCGGTCGTCGCCGCGCTCGAGCGCAACAAGCGCTATTTGCGCGGCGTCATTGCCCGCAAGGTCAATCTGAAATTCGCGCCCGACATCCGTTTTCGCATTGACGAGCGGTTTGACGAGGCAGAGCGGATCGAGAAGCTGTTGCGCTCGCCCGCGGTCAAACGCGACCTCGGCGGAGGCGACGATGGCGAGCGTTGACCCGAGCCGGCCCACCGAGACATCCGGCCAGCGTCGGCGGCCGAAGCTCGACATTCACGGTTGGGTCGTGCTCGACAAGCCGGTCGGCATGACGTCGACCCATGCGGTCTCCGCGGTGCGGCGCCTCACCTCGGCCCGGCGCGCCGGACATGCCGGCACGCTCGACCCGCTCGCGTCGGGCTGCCTGCCGATCGCGCTTGGCGAAGCGACCAAAACCGTCCCGTTCGTGATGGACGGCCGCAAGCGCTACGGCTTCACCGTGCGCTGGGGCGAAGAGCGCGATACCGACGACGCCGAAGGCCGCGTGACCGAGACGAGCGCCGGGCGCCCGGGCGAGGCCGACATCCGGGCCGCGCTGCCGCGCTTCACCGGTACGATCGCGCAGGTGCCGCCGCGCTTCTCCGCCATCAAGGTCGAGGGCGAACGGGCCTACGACCTTGCCCGCGACGGGGAGGTGGTCGAACTGGAGGCGCGGCCGGTCGAGATCGGCCGGCTCGATCTGGTCGAGCTGCCCGATGCCGACCATGCCGTATTCGAGGCTGAATGCGGCAAAGGCACCTATGTGCGCGCGCTTGCCCGCGACCTCGGCCGCGTTCTCGGCACGTTCGGGCACGTCTGCGCCCTGCGGCGGACCTCTGTCGGACCGTTCGGGCCGGGCGCCATGATTTCGCTGGAACGGCTCGAGGCTTTATGGCATAGAGCCGCGGCCGGCGAGGCGAGCCTCGCCGACGCGCTCAAGCCCGTTGAGACCGCGCTGGCCGACATCCCGGCGCTGGCCGTCAGCCGGGCCGACGCGGCCCGGCTGCAAAGAGGCCAGGCCGTACTGTTGCGCGGACGGGACGCCCCCATTTTCCGCGGCGCGGTCTATGTCACGGCATCGGGCCTGCTCGTGGCCCTTGCCGAGGTCGACCACGGCGAGATCGTCCCCAAGCGCGTATTCAACCTGACCGGCCTGAGGGGCAGCGCCGGTCCGTAGAAAGCATGTGAAAGGCCCCCACACGATGTCGCTGACCGTCGGCCGCAAGGCCGAAATCATCAAAACTTACGCCACGACCTCCGGCGACACTGGTTCGCCGGAAGTGCAAGTTGCCATCCTGTCAGAGCGTATCACCACCCTGACCGAGCATTTCAAGACGCACGTCAACGATAACCACTCGCGACGCGGCTTGCTCAAGCTCGTTTCCCAGCGCCGCCAGCTGCTCGATTATCTCAAGCGCGCCGATGAAGGCCGCTACAAGACGCTTATCGAGCGGCTCGGCATCCGGCGCTGACCATCCGCGCGGCTCGTCCGCGCTTGTTGCGTGCGGATGCCGAGCAAACGGCCTCCGCATTCGGGTCAGGCAGCAATGCGGCTGCCGACCGAGAATGGGGCCGAGAGGCCCGTAACCCGAGGGAAGCCCCGAAGGCCATGGCAGGATCGCCAGACGCTGCCCCGATGCGCAAGCGACCGGACAGCCTCTCGCCGTCTTGCTCATGGCTTTCGCGCTTCCGCGAAAACCATGAGAGAAAATCGCAATGTTCGATTCCCATCGTGTTGAGCTTGATTGGGGCGGGCGCAAGCTCGTCCTGGAGACCGGCAAGGTAGCCCGCCAGGCCGACGGCGCGGTCGTCGCCGCCTACGGCGAGACCACCGTGCTGGCAACCGTCGTATCCAACAAGGAGCCGAGGGAAGGCCTCGATTTCCTGCCGCTCACCGTCAATTACCAGGAAAAGTTCTACGCCGCCGGCCGTATCCCGGGCGGTTACTTCAAGCGCGAAGGCCGCCCGACCGAGAAAGAGACGCTGGTCTCGCGCCTGATCGACCGGCCGATCCGGCCCCTGTTCGCCGACGGCTACCGCTGCGAGACCCAGGTCATCATCACCACGCTGTCGCATGATCTCGAGAACGACCCGGACATCGTCGCCATGGTGGCGGCGTCCGCTGCCCTCACCTTGTCGGGGGTGCCCTTCATGGGGCCGGTCGGTGCGGCGCGGGTCGGCTTCATCAACAACGAGTACGTGCTCAACCCGCAGATCGATGAGATGCTGGAGAGCCAGCTCGACCTCGTGGTCGCCGGCACCGCGGACGCGGTGCTGATGGTCGAATCGGAGGCCAAGGAACTGGCCGAGGAGGCCATGCTGGGCGCCGTGATGTTCGGCCACAAGCATTTCCAGCCGGTGATCGACGCCATCATCCGCCTCGCCGAGAAGGCCGCCAAGGAGCCGCGCGATTTCAAGCTGCCCGACAATGCGGCGCTCGAAAAGGAGATGCTGGGCCTGATCGAGCAGGACGTGCGCTCTGCCTACGCGATCGCCGCCAAGCAGGAACGCCACGCGGCGCTCGACGCCGCCAAGGCCAAGGCGATGGCGCATTTCTTCCCCGAGGGCGCGGAGAACCCGCCCTACGACAAACTGCGGGTCGCGGGCGTGTTCAAGGAACTCGAGGCCAAGATCGTGCGCTGGAACATCCTCGACACCGGCCGTCGCATCGACGCGCGCGACGTGAAGACGGTGCGCCCGATTGCATCGGAAGTCGGCATTCTGCCGCGCGCGCACGGATCCGCCCTGTTCACCCGCGGCGAGACCCAGGCGCTGGTGATTGCCACGCTCGGCACCGGCGAGGACGAGCAGTTCATCGATGCCCTGCAGGGGACCTACAAGGAAACGTTCCTGCTGCACTATAATTTCCCGCCGTTCTCGGTCGGCGAGACCGGACGGATGGGCGCGCCGGGACGCCGCGAGATCGGCCACGGCAAGCTCGCCTGGCGGGCGATCCGCCCGATGCTGCCCCCGCACCACGAGTTCCCCTACACCATCCGCGTGGTCTCCGAGATCACCGAGTCGAACGGCTCGTCCTCGATGGCGACCGTGTGCGGGACCTCGCTCGCCCTGATGGACGCCGGCGTGCCGCTGCGCCGGCCAACCGCCGGCATCGCCATGGGGCTGATCCTCGAGGGCGAGCGCTACGCGGTGCTGTCCGACATCCT
>DASZJC010000022.1:0-11067 GCA_035948495.1 Xanthobacteraceae bacterium
TGCAGGTGGCGATCTACTGCGGCGTGCCGGCCGGGGTCGAGCACTTCCGCCTGGCGCGCGAGGCGTTCAAGGAGGCGGGCGTTGGCTGAAGCCGCAAGCGTGCGCCCGCCGGCCGCGGTCGCGGTCGTCGGGCTCGGCAACATGGGCCGGCCGATGGCGGCTTCGCTCATGCGCGCCGGCTACGACGTCATCGGCTACGACCTGCTGCCGGCGGCGCGCGAGCGCTTCGCGCAAGCCGGCGGCCGGGCGGCGCCCGACATGGCGGGCGCAGTCGCCCGCGCCGCGGTCGTCATCACCCTGCTGCCCGACGGCAAGGCGGTGCGTACCGCGGTGACGACGATGCGGCCGCATCTCTCCCCCGGCGCGATCGTCATCGACATGAGTTCGTCGGCGCCGCTCGGCACTCGCGCGCTTGGCGCTGAGCTTCATGCGGCCGGCTTCGGCTTCATCGATGCGCCGGTCTCGGGCGGGGTGAAGCGCGCAACCGACGCCACCCTCGCCGTCATGGTCGGAGGCGACACGGCGGTGATCGATCGCGTCGAGCCGGTGCTCGCCGCCATGGGCAAGGCGGTCTTCCGCACCGGACCTCTCGGCTCCGGCCACGCCATGAAGGCGCTCAACAACTACGTCTCGGCGGCGGGGCTTGCGGCCGCGGTCGAGGCGCTCGCGGTCGGCAAGAAGTTCGGCCTCGACCCGAGCGTGATGACCGACGTGCTCAACGCCTCGTCCGGCCGCAACAATACGACGGAGAACAAGCTCAAGCAGTTCATCATTCCCAAGACGTTCGCATCCGGCTTCTCGATGGCGCTGATGGCGAAGGACATCCGTACCGCCGACGAGCTTGGCGCGGCCATCGGCGTCGCGACGCCGCTCGCCGAGATCTGCACGGAACTGTGGGAGGAGGCGGCGGCGCGGCACGGCCCCGGCGCCGACCACACCGAATACGGGCGCTATCTGGCGGAGCGGTGAGTATCCCTCCCCACGCAGTGACACGCAGTGGGGAGGGTCCGCCGCGCAGCGGCGGGGGTGGGGTGTGCGCCGCACATTCCGAGCTCGATGTAAGAACCCCACCCGTCGCCGCGCTTACGCGCGGCGCCGCCCTCCCCTTTCCGGGGAGGGATAAGCGTGCGTGCTTCAATGCCCGCCGGCCGGGCGGTCGGCGGCGCCCGGGTCGAGGCCGGCAAGCGCGAGGCGCGCTTTGGCGATGATATCCTTGATCTCGGCCAGCTCGTGACGCTTGCGCGCGTCGGACAGGTCGAGCACGTCGCGCAGCGCCCCGGCCAGTTCGGCGATGCGGGCGTCGCGCGCGTCGATCGCCTCGATCGCTTCGAGCAGCATTTGCGCCGTCGGTTGCCGATCGAGCGTCTTGGCCTGAGCCGCGCTCAGGCTCAGCCGGTTCATCAGGTCGGACATGTCAGCCCCCACTACTTTTCCGGTCGCGCAACCCCGCGCGACGCTTGACCACTGCCATGGGCCAAGGCGAGCTTAGCCGAGAGGGGACGGAAGTCGAGTATCTTGCTCCGTCCAACCGGCCGCTTTTCTTCCGGCGCGAGGGCTACTAAGCTGGCCGCGTCCGTGACCTCGGGGGAGCTGCGATGAAAGCGATCCGCTACGTTCCGCCTGCCACGGCCGTGCTCGCATGGTTCATCGGCGTGCATCCCGGCGTCACCGGCAACGACACCGGCGGCATCATCCCGTGGTCGCCGGAAAACGAGTGGCGCGCTCCTGCCCTCGCCCAGTCCCACTGCGCCCGCTACAACAAATACGCCCGCGCCACCAGCATCGTGCGGCAGTACGGCAACTACATCGGCTTCGAGTGCGTGTGGTCGCCGCTGGCGCGGCCGTGACGGCGCAATTGCGATAGCGCGTTGCCACGCAACGCGGACTATTTGCGCCTCGGCGGGTCCGGCGTCGGGGCTGACAACACGCCCGGTTTCACGTCGGCAGAATGCCCCGCACGCGCCCAATATCGGCCGTCATGTGGACTTATTCCCCGGCATGATCGCACGTGCAGGGGATGGCAGAGTCGCGTGCGCTCAACGCGCAAACGAACGGGGACAAGCATGAACGTCATCAGGGCGAGCCGGCCGGCCGAAGACGGCGCCGCGTCGGCGAGCGAAGTCGAGGGAGAAATCCGCGGCTTCGTGCGCAAGGAATTTGCGTCGGTGCGCCGGCCCCAGCCGGTGGTCGAAAGCGGCGAGTCGGGTGCCGGACAAGTCAATTCGCTCATTCAACGCGTAGCGGGTGCGTCGGTGCTGGAAATCGAGAAGTTGATCTCGGAGCTGCAGGGGCTGCGCGACTTCCTGCGCAGCGAGGGCGATCGCGTCCAGCGCGAGATCGCGGGCTACGTGCACCTGAGCGACGCCGCGATGAAATCGACCAGGATCATCGCCGACAGCGTGGCGCAGTGGAAGGGCACCGTCGACAACGCACGCGCCGAAAGGGTTTGACCGGGGGGACGGCGAGCATCACCTCATCCCTGGAGCGGGCCGGCGACGCGCAAGCGGCGCAGCGGGCCTTCTCGGGATGAGGTGATGTTTTTTTACTCTCCCTCGCCCCGCTTGCGGGGGGAGGCGGCTCACGCCGCGCGGACCGCGAACGGGCGATGGCGCGCCAGGAGATCGCGGATGTCGCCGGCCGGCAGCGGACGGCTGAACAAATAGCCCTGCGCCGCGGTGCAGCCGTACGCGCGCAACTGCTCGAGCTGCTCCGGCGTCTCCACGCCCTCGGCGGTCGTCGTCATGTGCAGGCCGCGCGCGAGGTCCGCCATGGCGCGGATGATCGACACGCACTCGACGTTGTGCGGCAGCTCCTTGACGAAGGATCCGTCGATCTTGATGCGGTCGAACGGGAACACGCGCAAATAGCTGAGCGATGAATAGCCGGTGCCGAAATCGTCGAGCGCGATGCGCACGCCGAGGTCGCGCAGCCGGTGCAAGGTCGCGGGGTTGTTCTCGTTCTCCTGCAGCAGCACCGATTCGGTGATCTCGAGCTCGAGCCGGCGCGCGGGCAATCCGGGCGCGGCCATGGCCGCCGTCACGGTCTCGACCAGATTGGCGTTCTTGAACTGGAGCGGGGAAAGATTGACCGCCACGGTGACGTCCTCCGGCCAGCCCGCCGCCTCGGCGCAGGCCCGGCGCAGCACCCATTCGCCGAGCGGGACGATCAGCCCGATGCTCTCGGCGAGCGCGATGAACTCGCCCGGCAGGATGACCCCTCGCTCGGGATGGTGCCAGCGCAGCAGCGCCTCGAAGCCGACGATCCGCCCGGACGCGATGTCGATGGTCGGCTGATAGTAGAGCTCGAACTCGTTGCGGGCGAAGGCCTGGCGCAGGTCGGTCTCCATCGCCCGGCGCGCGTGCAGACGGGCGTTCATCTCGGCCTCGAAGAAGCGGTAGGTGCGGCGGCCGTCGGTCTTGGCGGCGTACAGCGCCATGTCGGCGAATTTGAGCAGGCTGTCGGAGTCGGTGCCGTCGCGCGGCGCCATGGCGATGCCGATGCTGGCGCTGACCGTCACGTCGTGCCCCTCGACCTGGAACGGCGCGCCGATCACCCCGGCGATGCGCTTGGCGAGATCGCTCGCCTGCGCGTCGTCGTGGATCGAATCCTGGATGATGGCGAACTCGTCGCCGCCCAGCCGCGCCACGGTGTCGCCGTCGCGCACGCAGCCGCGCAGGCGTTCCGCCGCCATGCGCAGCAGCGCATCGCCGACCGGATGGCCGAGCGCGTCGTTGACGTCCTTGAAGCAGTCGAGGTCGACGTAGAGCACGGCAAGCCGGCTCTCCTGCTCCAGCAGGCGGGCGAGCGCGTGCTCCAAGCGCTCGCGCAGCAGCACGCGGTTGGCGAGCCCGGTCATGGAATCGTGGTGCGCCATGTGGGTGATGCGGCCTTCGGCGCGCTTGCGCTCGGTGATGTCTTCGGAAATGCCGAGCAGGTATTGCGGCCGGCCGCTGTCGTCGGGGATCGCGATCTTCTTGGTGCGCAGCAGGCGCAGCCCGTTGTGCGGCGTGTGGATGCGCTCTTCCTCGGTGATCTGCAGCTCGCCCGATTGCAGCACCGCGCGGTCGCGCGCGACGAACTGGTCGGCTTCGCGCTTGGGAAAGAGGTCGTGGTCGTTGCGGCCGATCAGTTCGGAGCGCGGCACGCCGAGCAGCTCCTCGCCCGCCTTGTTGAACAGGATGAAGCGGTGCTCCTTGGCCTCCTTGACGAACAGCATGGCCGGAATGTTCTCGACCACGGCGTCGAGGAACGCGCGGGTGCGGCGCAACTCGTCTTCCGTGCGCACGCGCTCGGTCACGTCGATCACCGCCACCAGGGCGGCGGAACGGCCCTCGTGGGTGAGCGCCCGCGTATAGACCTCGACGGTGATGGCGGTGCCGTCCGCCTTGGTGTGATGCCAGAACCGGTCCGCGCCCCACTCGATTTGCCCCCGGACCGCCTGCTCGACCTCGGCGCGCAGCTCGGGCGGCCGGATGTCGAGGATGGTCATGGCGAGGAAGCGCTCGCGGCTGTAGCCGTAGTGTTTGACCGCGGCGTCGTTGACCGCGAGGAAGCGCAAGGTCTCGCGGTCGTACAGCCACATCGGCAGCGGATTGCTGTCGAACAAGAGGCGGAACGACGCTTCGCGCCGCTTGAGGTCGGTGATGTCGACCCAGATGCCGATGGTGCCGCCGTCGGCCATGCGGCGCTCCTCGACACGCAGCCAGCGGTCGCCGGCGAGCGGCTGCTCGTGGGTGCATTCCGGCAGATTGTGCTTGGCCAGGCGCTCGGCGAGCCATTCCTCCTCGCGTCCAATGGCGCCGGGATGCTGGCCCTGCGCCATCACCTGGCGCACCAGCTCCTCGAATTTCATGCCCACCGCGGGGCCGTCGCCGCTGCCGGCGTAAAGCTCGGCATAACACCGGTTCCACAGAGCGAAGCGGTCCTCGGCGTCGAAGATGGCGACGCCCTCGGGCAGCATCTCGATGGCGGCGCTCAGCCGGCCGTGCGCCTCGCGTGCGTGACGCTCGGCCCGCTCGGCGCCGGCGCGCGCCTCGACCAGTTCCTCCTCGCGCGCGCTGCGCTCGGCGAGCAGCTTGTCGAGCGAGGTCGCAAGCGAGCGCACCTCGGCATAGCCGTGCACGGCGGGAAGCGCCCCGATGGCGCGGTCGCGCGCCGCCTCGGCGCCGGCGGTGAGGAGCTTGAGCGGCTGGACGATGCCGTGCGCCAGCGGAAAGCTCGCGAGCGCCGCCAGTAAGGTAACGAGCAGGAACACCAGGCCGGCGGTCGCGACCTCGGCGTCGACGCGGGAGAGCACCTTGGCGCGGTCGAAGCCGACGGCGATGTGCGCCTGCGTCCCGGGCACCGGCACCCAGCCGTAAATCTGCGGCGGGCCGGTCCGCGACTTGATGGCGGCGGTGCCCTCGGGCGCGGCCATCATCCGCTCCATGAGCGGATAGCCCCGCCAGTTGCGGCCGATATATTCCGGCTTCTCCGGGTAACGGGCGAGCAGCGTGCCGGCGCCGTCGAACAACAGCACGCGCGCGTCGTCCTCGCGGCCGACCTGCGCGGCCAGTTTGTTGAACCAGGCAAGATCAAGGCCGACGGCGACGACGCCGATGACGGCGCCGTCGCGGTTGATGACCGGCAGCGCCGCGACGTTCATGGGCCAGCCGGTCGTCCGACCGATGAAGAAATCGCTGACGATCAACTCGCGGTCTTCGATGGTGCGGCGGAAGTAATCGCGGTCGGACAGCGTGATGCCGACGGCGTCCGGGGTCGTCGCGCACAAAACGCGGCGGTCGAGGCCGATGACCCAGATGCCGCGCTCCCAGCCGCGGTTGCCGCCGACCCGCTGGAGAAAGGACCGACAGGTGTCGGGCGAGCTGGCGATCACCTCGGGCACCTGCGAGATCACCTCGAGCAGCATGCGCGCTTCGACGATGACCCGCTGGTAGAGTTCCGCGACGCGGCGGGCGCGGTCGATCGCCTTGGCGTAGGCGGCTTCGATGCTGGCCTGGCGTTCGCGATAGAGGTCGACGCCGACCGCGCTCATGAGCGGCAGGGCGACGAGCAGGATCATTCCGAACAAGCGGATGCGGATGCCGCCGAAAAGCGCGCGTGCCTGCCGGTTGCGTCCGAACCACCGTATGGACATAGGGTCCCCCGCTCTGGCGGGCGGTGTAGAGCACAACCTCTGCGGACCGATTAACCCGATGCGTTTACGCCGACTTAACCGCGACGTATGGCTGCCAATTGCTTACCGGGATGGAAGAAACCAGCGGGCGTGACTCACGCTCCCCGCAAGCGGGGAGAGGTAAGAGTCACCGCGGCTGCAGGCGGCGCTTGGCGCAATGTTCGAGGATTTTCGGGATTTCCGCGACACACAGGCCTTCTTCGTCCTCGATCCACAGGTCGGCGGGGTCCTGGTCGAGCACGTTGCATCCCTGGTCCAGCGCCTCCGGCAACAGGTCGTAGCTCATCGGATGCTCGACCGCCTGGCTCGAGCCCTTCGCAATCCATTTGATGACATAGACCACGCCGCTCACCGTCCGCGCTGCTTGCGCCACTCCGCGAAGTCCGCACGGGTCTTCTCCTCGGTCGCCGGATAAAGCCCGAGGATCGAGCGGCCCTTGAGCACCTCCTCGGCGACGAAATCCTCGAACGCGGTCATCTCCACGGACTCGGCGGCAATCTCGGCGGCAAGGTGCGCCGGGAGAACGACCACGCCCTCACCGTCGCCCACCACGACGTCGCCCGGGAACACCGGCACGTCGCCGCAGCCGATCGGCACATTGATGTCGATCGCCTGATGGCGCGTCAGGTTGGTCGGCGGCGAGGGCCGATTGTGATAGGCGGGAATCGCGAGCCGCGCGATCTCGGGCGCGTCGCGGAAGCCGCCGTCGGTGACGACGCCGGCGCAGCCGCGCACCATCAGCCGCGAAACCAGGATGGCGCCGGCCGAGGCCGCGCGCGGGTCCTTGCGGCTGTCGACCACGAACACCGCGCCGGGCGGACATTCCTCGATCGCCTTGCGCTGCGGATGGGCGCGGTCCTGGAACACCGTGAGCGGGTTGAGGTCCTCGCGCGCCGGGATGTAGCGCAGGGTGAACGCCTCGCCGACCATCGGACCGGCGGCCGGATTGAGCGGATGCACATCCTGAATGAACTGGTTGCGCAGGCCGCGCTTGAACAGGCAGGTCGTCAAGGTCGCGACGCTCACGGCCTTGAGCTTGTCGCGGACGGCGGAATCGAGCGGCATCGCGGACTCGCTTCAACAGCCGGAGCCGACGGGACAGACGGATCTCATCAGGTCTCCATGCAAGTTGCGCGGCCAGCATACGCTGCCGCGGCCATGGATGCGCAGCAGAGGATCCCTGATCACTGATTACTGTCCTCCCCGGCGCCCTACGCGCACCTTATCCCGCTTTCGCGGCGCGGGGCTGGTCGAGCAGATCGCGGATGCGGGCGGCAAGCACCGCTTCGGTGAACGGCTTCTGGATCATCTCGACGCGCGGATCGAGGCGGCCGTGGTGGACGATGGCGTTGCGCGAGTAGCCGGTCATGAACAGGACCTTGATGCCCTTGGCGCGGGCGATGACCTCGTCGGCAAGGTGGCGCCCGTTCATGCCGGGCAGCACCACGTCGGTGAGCAGGAGGTCGATGCGCGCCTTGCCGCGGTCGAGGAGCGCGAGCGCCGATGTCGCGTCGGCGGCCTCGATCACCTGGTAGCGCAGGCCGCGCAGGATGTCAGCGATATAGACGCGCACCTCTTCATCGTCTTCGACCACCAGCACGCTCTCGCCCGGCACCGCTCCTTGCACCTCGCGCTCGGCCGGCGCCTCCTCGCGCGCTTCGCCGAACAGCCGCGGCAGATAGATTTTCACCGTCGTCCCCTCGTCGGGCTCGCTGTAGATCGTGATGTGCCCGCCCGACTGCTTGACGAAGCCGAACACCTGGGAGAGGCCGAGCCCGGTGCCCTGGCCGGCCACCTTGGTGGTGAAGAACGGCTCGAACGCGCGCTCCAGCACGTCCTTCGGCATGCCGGCGCCGGTGTCGGTGACCGCGATCTGCACGTAGGGGCCGGGCTTAACGTCGGCGTGGCGGCGGCAATAGCGTTCGTCGAGCTGGACGTTGCCGGTCTCGATGGTGAGCTTGCCGCCGTCCGGCATGGCGTCGCGCGCGTTGACGGCGAGGTTGAGGAGCGCCGCCTCGAGCTGCACCGGATCCGCCTCGGCCTTCCACAGGCCGCCCGCCCCCACGGTCTGCAAGTCGATCGTCTCGCCGAGGGAACGGCGCAGGAAGTCGGAAAGGCCGCCGATCAGCTTGTTGAGGTCGAGCGGCTTGGGGCTGAGCGGCTGGCGGCGCGAGAACGCCAGCAGCCGCTGGGTCAGCGTGGCGCCGCGCTGCGCCCCGCGCATGGCCTGCGCCAAGGTCCGCCGCAGCCGGTCCTGCGACGCCTCGCTCCAGTTCTCGAGCTGGCGCTGCGCCAGCTCCAGGTTGCCCATGACGACGGTAAGCAGATTGTTGAAGTCGTGCGCCACGCCTCCGGTCAACTGGCCGACCGCCTCCATCTTCTGCGACTGGCGCAGCGCCTCCTCGGCGGCGTCGCGCTGCCGCGTCGCCTCGCGCGCCTCCTCCATCGCCGCCTGCTCGAGGCGCGTGCGCCGCAACGCCAACAGCGACAGCGCCACCAGGCCCAGTGTCGCCGGCACGCCGAAGAACAGATGCGCGATCATGGTCTGGCGCCATTCGGCGACGATCGAATCCCACGAGCGCGCGACCGTGGCGTAGATCGGATAGTTCGGGATCTTGTCGTAGGCGGCGAGCCGGTCGACCCCGTCGACCTCGGAGGGGGCGCGGAAAATGCCGTGCTGCGCGTGCCCGGCGACTGCCTGCAGCAGGCTCTGATCGCGGTGGTCGCCGCCGGCGGGCCCGGGATAGCGCACCAGGCCGACGCCGTCGGTGCGCACCAGCCCGGCGGTGAAATCGCGGCTGCCGTCCACGAGCTTGGCGTAGAAGTCCTGAAAATATTTCGGCGACACCGTCACCGTGATCACGCCGTCGAAGCTGCCCGGCTCGCTCTCCTTGCGCCGCGACAGAAAGAAATGCCGCTCGTTGTCGAGCCGCCCGACCTCGATGACGCTGACGTAATAGGGATCGGCCGCCTCGCGCAGCGCCTGAAAATGGGCGCGGTCGGAGAGATCGAGGGCGCGGTTGACCGGATAGACGGTGGCGCCGACCAGCGGGTGCCCGTCGCGGCCGATCACCAGCACGGTCTGCACCTGCGGCAGGTTCTTGATCTCCTGCGCGATCTGCGCGTGCAGCACCTGCTCCTCGATCCGGATCGCCTGGTCGCTCAGGTTGCCGACGAGATCGTTGACGCGCGCGGCGACCAGTTGATGGGTGTCGAGCACCTTGAGCGCGTGCTCCTCGGCGATAGCGACCCGCCGCATCAGGTCGGCCTCGGCGCCCTCGCGCGTCGATTCCCAGGCGAGATAGCCGCCGCCGGCGAGCACCGCGAGCGGAACCACGATCGAGCCGATCAGCAGGAGGCGCAGCAGCCGCGTGGCAGCCGGGGCGGTGCCGAGGATGCTCATGGACGGTGCAACCCGGTTTGGAACGGGCGCAATATCTTACCCGCGGACGGGGCGGCAGTCAGGCGGGCGCCTTATCCCGAGCGAGGCAAATCGGCGCATCACCCCGCCTTGCGGGCGGCGTCCCACCACGGGCACACGCCGGGCGCAAGGGTGTAATTGCCCTCGATCACGTGGACCGGCTCGCGGCGGCCGGCGGCGGCGACGCGCATGCGCATATCGCGCGAGGCGGCGAGCGCCTCGGGGGTGAGCCAGTTGCGGTCATGCCCCCACAGGCTCGGGCCTTCGGTCACCTCCTTGGGCTGCCACCCGGGCTCGATGAGCCGGCCGCCCCAGCCGCACTCGACCATGAATTCCCCCGGCGAGCGGGCGTAGAACGACGTCACGTGGTCGTTGACGTGGCGGCCAAGCGTGGTGGCGATGCGGCCCGGCTCCGCCAGCGCCAGATCGTAGGCTTGGCCCACGTCATCGAGCATGAACAGCTCGACCATGAGATGGTGCATGGCGTTGCGGCCGGTCTCGATCAGGGCAAGGCTGTGGTGGCGTGGATTGAGGTGGAAGAAAAAGGCCCTGAACGGCTTGAGGATGTAGTCGCTCAGACGAAAGCCGAGCAGGTCCTGATAAAAGGGCCGCAGCTCTTCGGCGTTCTCGACGTGCAGCACCACGTGGCCCATGCCGAGCGGGCCGGTGCGGAAGCCCGACAGGGCGCGGCCCGGCCGGAACGGGGTCGAGGCGATCTCGGCGCCGTGGAAGGCCTCGAGCGTGTTGCCGGCCGGGTCGCGAAAGCGGATCAGGTCCTTGACCCGCCGCGCATCGGCCACCGCCCGCCCCGGCCGCTCGACCTTGACCTGCGCCGTCTCGAGCCGCGCCGCCAGCCGGTCGAGCGCGGCACCGTCGGCGACCTCCCAGCCGAAGAAGGCGGCGCCGTCGTCGTGGTCGGCCTCGACGACCACGCGCTGGCGGCGGTCGTCCATGCGCAGAGTGATGCTCGATTGCGACTTCTCGACCAGCTCGAGGCCGAGGAGCCGGGTGGCGAAGCCCGCCCAGTCGTCGAGGTTGCGGGCGCGGATGCCGAAATAGCCGAGGCCTTGCAGTTCCATGGGACCGCTCCGTTTGCCGAGGAACGGGAGGAGCATAGCGCTTTGGCGAGGAGGTCGCAAAAGCTATCCGCCTCGGATTGCTTCGCTCGGCTGGCAATGACAAGAAGCGTCATTGCGAGGAGCCCCGCAGGGGCGACGAAGCAATCCAGAGACTGGAGGACCATGCGCGTAATCTGGATTGCTTCGCTTCGCTCGCAATGACGGGGCGGCGGAGCCATGGATCTCCTGCTCGTGTGCGCGGCCGGGCTTTTCGCCGGCACGGTCAGCGGCATCGTCGGCACCGGCTCCTCGATCGTCCTGGTGCCGATCCTGGTGATCGCCTTCGGGCCCAAGCAGGCGGTGCCGATCATGGCGATCGCCGCGCTCATGGCCAATGTGTCGCGCATCCTGGC
>DASZJC010000023.1:0-16953 GCA_035948495.1 Xanthobacteraceae bacterium
GTCGATGCAAGAAAATTTGGTAAACCGGGCTCGCCTGGCGCGGATCACGCCGGCCGCGCCGATCCCTGGCTCGTCGTGCCCCGCGAGGTCTGTCCTCGCGAAGGCCGACAGCTCATTGATTTCTGCAGTTGCTATTAACGATGTTTGATGCCGGCCGCGGCGAGGCCGCCATCATGCCTCGATGGGCGAATGCTCGATGCGCGGGCGCGGTCGCCGGCTGCGCGAGGGCAGCAGAAACTTCCTCGACCACCCCGAACCGTCGATGCATTCGAGCCGTCCGGCGCGGTTGAGGGTGTGCAGGCGGCGGCCCGGCCACAGCGGCCCCGGCTGCAGAATGGTTTCGACGCGCTGTTCGAAACCGTCGTCGTCGAGGCGCGTGATCTCGGCGAGCCCGAGCGCGGTGCCGTAGCCCCGGCGGCAGTCCTGGAACGGCCGGATCAATTTGTTGCCGCGCCGCACGACGCGGCCGCCGGGCCGTGCCGTCGCCAGGTCGACGATCACCGGGTTGTGCCGGTGCGGCGTCCACGAGCCCAGCAGGTCGGGCGCCGACCACAGATAGAGCGCGTCCGAGTAGGAGCCGCCGCCGTCCTGCACGGTCGCGAACATCCACCAGCGGCCGTCGTGCTCGAACAGGGTCGCGTCGCTGGCGACGACGCCCGACACCAACGTCGCCTGCTTGACCCAGCCGTCCGGGAAGCGTTCGGCCCGGTAGAGATCGACGGTGGCCGCGCTGCAGCTCTCCGGCACCATCCACATCTCGCCCTTGTGCTCGAACACGAACGGATAGGACAGATGCGAGCCGGTATCGAGCACGGGACGCGGGGCGCCGACCGGCCCGTGCGCGTCGAACTCGACCGCCGAGATCACGCCCCGGTTCAGCCGGTGCTCGAGGTCTTCGACGAACACATACGTGCGCCCGTCCTTCTCCACCGGGAACGGATCCGAATAGAAGCGCAGCCGGTTGTCGGGCAATACGCGCCAGCCGCCCGGCGGATGCGCGCGCAGGTCGATCACGTCCCGGCCTTGGACGAAACGGTAGCCGGTACGCCAGTGCGGCGCGTGATAGAACAGCCGGTAGACGTGGGAGAGCATCTCGTACGACAGCGATTTGAGTGCGAACCGCGCAATCGCGGCCGCGTTCGCCGGCGCGGCGGCGGGACGCGCGCCGCCGTGGCGCACGGTCGAGCCGTCGAGGGCGGCCTTCACCAGGGTCGCGGTACGCGCCATCACGTCGTCGAACGCGCAGGCGAGCTTGCGATTGTCTTGCGCGCCGGGGTGGCCGCTGACGATTTCGGCGCCGCTCGAGGCGTCGACCACGGAAACCACCGGCGTGCGCGCGTGCACCAAGGCGCCAACGGCGGCGGCCTCTCCGCGGCGGCCGTCGAAGCGCAGCTGCCACGTCGGCTCGCCCGGCCGCGCGGCACCGTCGCTGAGGTCGAGGACGACGTCGCCGGCTCCGCCCTCGTCCGGCACGAACGACGCAAAATCCGCCGGCGTGGCAGGCGCGAACGGGCTGCGAACGGGCAGGCGATAGATCAGCGTCTCGATGGCGGCCGTCAGGGCCGCGGCGCGCGGAAGCGAGGCGGCTCCGGGGCGCCACTCGACGGCAAGCCGCGTGAGCGGGCGGTGCGCCAGGCGCTGCACCAGCCGCAGGTGCCAGTGCTTGAGGCGGTCGGGATCGAGGCGGATGGTCAGGCGCATGACGAGGCTGCGTTTACGAGGTGATTCCTGGGGCGCCGGAGCGCACGGCCTGCAGTCGGCGACGTCCGCGACTCGTCCGGCTGCTCAGTTCGGATTCGATCAGCGCCGCATAGGCGTCGACCATGGCATCGAGGGAATAGCGTGCGGCGAGCTTGGCGCCGCGCGCCGACAAGGTTGCGGCGAGCGCCGGATCGTCGAGCAAGCGGCGGATCGCGGCCGCGAAGGCGGCGGTGTCGGCGGCATCGACGAACAGCGCGCAGGGTTCGCCCTCGACCGAGAGCACCTCCTCGAGCGCCTCGAGGCGATTGGCGACGACCGCTACTCCGGCCTGCGCCGCCTCCACCGCCGCGAGGCCGAAGGTTTCGGCGCGGCTCGGAAAGACGAACACGTCGAGCGCGCGCAGCAGCGTCGCCACCCCGTCGGGGGGAAGCTCGCCGAGGAAGTGGACGCGGTCGGCGACGCCGAGGTCGCGCGCAAGCGCCGCAAGCGCGGCCTGCTCGGCGCCCTGGCCGGCGATCGCCAAATGCCAGCGCGCGTCGAATGCCAGCAGCCGGATCGCGGCGGCGAGGTTCTTGAGCGGATGGAGCCGCGCGACGCAGCCGAGCAGCACGGCCGAGGCCGGCAGATCGAGCCGCGCGCGCGCCGCCGCGCGATCGAGGCCGCTCGTCTTGCACTCGAAGCCGTGATCGATCCGCGCCAGGCGCCGGCGGTAGGCGGCCGGGTACGCGGCGAACTCCTCCGCAACGTTACGCGAGTTGGCGACGATGCGGGCGAAGAGGCCGCTGGTTCCAAGCCAACGGTCCGCCCGCTGCAGCCATGCCGGCATCAGGTCGCGCGCCGAGTTCCAGTTGGCGATGACGATGCCGATGCCGGCCGCGCGGGCGATCGGCCCGCCGACCAGGCTGCCGTAGTGCTGGAAGCACAGCGCCGCGTCGGGGCGCAGCCGCCGCAGGTGAGAGAACAAGATCAGCAGCATCCGGACCAGCGACCACGGGCCGCGCGGCCGCGCGCGCGCACAAAAGATCGCGTTCGGCAGATGATCGAACGCCGCGGTGCGGCGGAAGAAGAAGAGATGGTACACCTCGTACCCGCGCGCCGTGAGCCCGCGGTCGATGAGGCGCGCGATTTCCTGGGCGCCGGCGCCCTCGGCCTGCGGCTGGATCAAGGCGATGCGCGGCGCCGTCATGGCTCGATCCCCTTGCCGTGCGCGGCGGCCGGCGCGACCGGGGCGGGAGCGGCCGGGACGATGCGCGGGTTCGTCATGTCGAGCAGCGCCATCACCGACGGGTCGATGCCGACCAGGCGCCGGCACACGAAGTTGAGCGCGATCGTGGTTGCGATCAGGGTCGCGGTCCATGCGACGGCCGCGGCGATCGCGCCGAACATCGGCGTGAAGATCACCAGGGCGATGCAGCGCAGCACCAGGCCGACCACCACGACCCGCGAGTACAGGCTTTCATGGCCGGTGAGGAGGAGCACATACATGGCCGGTCCGCCCAGGGCGGCGACCGCGGTGCCGGCCGACAGCACCACCAGGATGGCGTGCTGGTCGACGTAGCTCTTGCCGAAGATCATCAGCAGGTAATGGCCGCCGAGGAAGACCACCAGAAGCCCGGCCGTGACCAGCCCGGCAACCGTGCGCGACACCGTCCGCAGGGACTGCTGCAGCTCGGGATGCTGGCCGCGGAAGAACAGCGAGGCGATGGTCGTGGCCGAATAGTTCGCCATCCCGCCGGCGATCATGGCGAACACGTTGGCGAGCCGCGCCGCGACGAAATAGCCGCCCGCCGCGACCGGGCTGAGCAACAGGCCGAGCAGGATGACTTCGAGGTATTGGCTCGAAGCATCGAGGAAGGCGGCCGTCCACATCGGCAGCGAGCGCTTCACCCATACGGTCACGTCCATCGCCGGCGCGATGCCCTTGGTCTCCGGCGGCATGCTGCGCAGGATGGCCACGAATTGGGTGAGGATCAGCACGCCCACGCCGACGACGCACAGCGTGAACATCAATGTCGTCGTGACCTGAATGCTGGCGAAGGCCAGCGCCGAGGCGCCGACGATGACCACGAGCCGCCACATCTCGCGCAGCCCCTCGCCGAACATGAAGCCGACGACCGTGCGGGCGACGTTCGAGCTGAACCACGCCACCGTCTGCACGATCAGGAACAGGCACGCGGCGACGACGAGGCCGGTCGAGGTCGCCCAGCCGGCGACGATGCTGCCGATGGCGACGCCGCCGGCCCAGAACAGCGCCGCCGCCACGCACACGGCGATGCCGAACGAGACCGCGCCGCGCGCGAGGTCGAACCGGCGGTGCTGGATGTATTCGCTCCACGAGCGAACGATCAGGGTTTCCTGGCCGCACAGCGCGATGACGGCGAGGAACGAGACGGCGTTGAACCAGATGGCGAAGTGGCCGAATTCGACCGGCCCCATCACCCGCGCCGCGATGGTGAACATCACGATGTTGAGGAACGAGCCGCCGACCTTGATGACGAACGCGACCAGCGCGCCTTGCGCCGTCTTGTTTTCGGCAAACCGGGCGGAGACTTTTTGAACGGTTTTGATCACCAACTGACCGCCTGTTGCCGGGTCTTTAGATCGAACCGATTGGTCGCCGCCGCCCTGAACTGGAACACCCGAGATGCTCCGGGTTGCTCATCGCCAGAAACGTGCCAAACATCGGATGGCTTGATCGCCGCGGCGACCTCGACCCGCGACGTTCATCGCGGATTTCGTCACCCGACCCAAGGCAAAGCGCGCGGTAAGGTAAATGTGCGGCTGCGCTGCGGCGAACCGACGCGCGGGCGGTCGCATGCGGTCACAACCCCTTTGCCGGCGGTGCGCCGTCCGCCGGCGAGATCAGCGCCCGCAGGATGGGCGCGACCCATTGCGCGCGCGCCATGTCGAACAGCGCGAAGTCGTGATCGAACTGCCAATAGGCCCAGGCCCAGCCGCGGCGCTCCGCCTCGCGCGCGATGAACGAGAGGTAGCGCGTCCGCGCCGCCATATCGGCGCCCTCGTACACGCCGAACTCGCCGAGGTAGAGCGGACGCCCGTGCTCCTTGGCCCATTCGCCCATGACGTCGAAATCGCGCGCGACCTGCCGCCGGTCGGCATCGCTGCCCCAGTCGACCCCGACCGCGTCGGCAAACTTCGACCACTCCGCTCCCTGGTGGGTGAACCGCATCGGCTTGTAGTAATGGACGGTGACGATGATGTTCGTATCCTCGGACGGAAGCTCGAGCGACTTTACGTCCTCGGGATCCTCGGAATTGATCGCGGCCACGACGACGGTGCGACCGGGATTTCTCTCGCGGATGTCGCTCAGGATCACGTTGAGGAGCGCGTTCCACCACGCCGACGTCATGTGCCCGCCCGGTTCGTTGAGAATCTCGAACACCAGGCTCGGATACCTGCCGGCATAGCGCTTGGAAATCTGTTTCCAGAAGCTGACGAGCTTGACGCCGCACGGCTCCGGATGGAGCTGGCATTCGGTGAAGTCGTGCTCGTCGATCACCGGGATCAGATTGTTGCGCACCGCGCGGTCGATCACCCAGTCGAGGCTGTTGAGAACGTCGGGGCGAATCCGGTCGTAGATGTCCATGTACTTGAACGCCGGCAGGTTGATCCGCACGTGCCCGAAGCCGGCGTCGTGGATGAGCTTGAAATAGGACTCGCGGAACGGCGCATTGATGCCGCCATCCCAGATGCCGTCGGCGCTCAAGATATTGACGCCGCGTCCCATCCGGTGCGCCGTCTCGTCGGCGGGGCTCCATTGCGCGAGCGCGACCGGCCGGCCGGGCGCAAGATCGGCGGCAAGCGCGCAGGCGGCGATGCACAGCGCCGTCCACGCGGCGCGCCGGGTGCGGCGTCTGGCTGTGCCCGGGGCGGTCATGGTTGGACCGGCGCGCTGAGCGGGCTGCTGCCGCGGCGCCTGGCAGCAGATGAACAAGGCGACGATCAGCAGCGTCGCGGTGAAGTTGGTGGACCGCAGGAACACCGTCTCGGTGAAATTGATCAGGAACAGCAGGTTGATCATGCACACGAGCACGCCGTAGTGGCGCCGCGACAGCAGGCGATTGGCGGCGAGCCACTGGAGCTTGCGGATGGAGAGAAAGTACATCAGGACGAACAGCGCCATCCCGACGATCCCGGTCTCCATCAGGATCGCGATATAGCCGTTGTGGAAATTGTCCAGCACCCACCCGTGCTGGCGCAGGAAGGCGTCGTAGAACGCCGGGTTGGACCAGAATCCGTTCAGGCCGTATCCGACCAGAACCGCATTGCCGCGGAAGTGGTCGAGCGCGTACTGCCAGATGAGCGTGCGTTCGCTCAGATCGATTTGGTTGCCGAACCACGGGATGAAGGCGCCTTCGCTCACCGCGAGATAGGCGATGAGCGCGTTGGCGGCAACGATCAGGACGAGCGGCGTCAGCGCCAGGGCTTTCCTGAAGCCCGCGAACCGGTTCGACAGATAGAGGCTGGCGATCGCCGCAAGGGCGATCGTTCCCCCGCCGCGCGATCCGGAGCCGAGGACGCAGATGCAGGCCAGGACGAAGAGGGCGAGGAGCAACAGGCGGCCGCTGCGGATCGCGGCGCGGTAGGCGGTGAAGAACATCAGGAACGCCGCCGCGAACCCGAGCGATTGTTTGGAGGCAAATATCCCGGTCCATAGGCCGTGATACATCCAGCCCTGGATCATCGATTTTTCCGGCAGGAAGATCACGAAGACGAGCGAGGCGGCCAGCGGGATCGTGAGGCCGGCGATCGCGCAGTCGACGATGTCGTCGAGCGGCGTGCACACAGCCAGCCGATAGGCCCCGAACGTGGTGACGGCGAGCGCGAGGCCCTTGAGGACGCTGACGCTCGAATAGTTCGACCAGGTCACCGACCCGATCGCAAAGCAGAGAAACGCCACGGCGACGATCGTGTCGTTCCACGGCGCGATCCGCAGAACCCGCTCCGGAAACAGGCTCGCGTAGATCAGCGCCAGCCACGCGGCGATCGTGAGGTATTGCTGCAGGTTCTCGGAAGCGAGCGGAACGAGCTGCTCGTTGAAGGTTCCGAGCGAGACCGCGACGATGAAGACCATGAGGAGCTTGATGAGCGCGAGCGCCGGGTGGCGCGCGTGCGTCGCGCCGGGCGGCGCGGCGGCGCCGGCCGGTCGGTTCGCACGCCGAAGGGAAGCTGCCGCGCGGTAAAACAAGGTTCCGCTCCGTGCGTGTCGCATGCGGTCAGGCCGGGTTGCCGGCGAGCGCGGCGTTGCCGGCGCCCGTGCGGACATGCGGCGCCTCGCGCGGCCGGGCGTCGCGCCCGAGCAGCAGGCCGGCCAGCGCCATCATCGCGCCCAGCGCCAATGGAGCGAACAGGGCCTCTTCCTGGAAGACGCCGTTCACCGTGACGGTAAACAGCCCGAGCGCGACGATCCCGGTCAGACGGTCGCCCGAGCGCGCATAGAGACACCACAGGCGCCAGCCGACCCACAGCACCGCGGCGAGGATGACGATGCCGCCAATGCCCATCTGGTAGAGCAGGACGCCCACCGCGCTTTCGACGCCGACGTCGGTCTCGCCCAGGCGCTGCGAGCGCTCCCAGTCGATCTGGGTGGCGTCGAGCCGGAGATTCCCGCCCGCTCCCAGCCCGTGGCCGAACGGATTGTGCAGGAATCCCTTGATCCCGCCGAGGAAGCCGATCACGTGCCAGTCGCTCGCCTGCAACCCGATCACCACGCCCGCCGTGGCGTAGGCGAGGAGGCACGCGGCGAACAGCCACAGGAACGTCCGGCCGCGCATGAACCTGCTGGCAAACAGTCCGCACACCGACACCACCACCATGGTCAGCGCGCCCTTCGAGCCGACCAGCAGGAGGAGCGGCGCGGCGATCAGCGCGTAATAGGAGCGGCCGGCCGCAATCATCACCAGGCTGAAGAAAGCGACCGCGTAGGCGAAGCTGATCGGGTGGAGATTGGGTCCGAGCAGCCGATGGATCCTGATGTGCAGGTCGCCGAGCAGCGGCGTGTTCAGGAAATCGACCACCAGCATGTCGAAGTTGCTGCGGATGACGCGGCCGTATTCCTTGAGTTCGCGCAGCCAGGCGCCGGGATCCGCCATCTGGTTGTTGAGGTCGAGATAGGTGCGGCCGTTGGTGTACTCGAACAGCCGGTCGTGCATCAGCGCCTCGAGATACCCGTAGGTCACGAGCGCCCACGCCATGACGACGAAGGCGGCGTGAACCGTCAGCCGAAACCGGTAGGCGACCAGCGCGAAGCAGTGGAACAGCATGAACGGGATCGCGAGGTTGCGCAGATAAACCGCCGCCCCCTTGGGGTTGGCGGAAAATCCGATCGCGAAATAGATCCCCGCCAGTCCGAGCGCCAGGAACGAAACGTTTATCAACAGGCGGAAGCGGCGCTCGAACGAGTGCCGCCGAATCCAGTAATGCGCGACGATCACGCCCCACATCGAGACCGTCAGCAGGAAGTTATAGGCGCGGATGGCGTTGAAATCGTTGAGATCGACGAGATGGGGCGACGCCAGCGCGACGAACAGGTTTTGGAACAGGTAGGAGAATATCAGAACCGGCGGCACGATCGCGGTGGCGAAATTGGCGACGAGGAGGCCGAGCACGACGCAGGTCCCGATCCCGATCATGTGACCGGAGAAATGCGCGACGATCGGCAGGCCGGTAACGACGACCGCCAATGCAAGCGTCGTTGCGGTGTGCGCGAACACGGGCTCGCGCACACCCGCGGAACGCTCGGCAAGCATGTCCATGCTGTAGGCGGTCATCGCGGGGGGTGCCCGGCTCCGGTGGTTTGTTGCCTGCTCGCCGCAGAAGCGGATGCGCCCGCCGCCCCGTAGTGGGACAGTCGGGTCCTCGGGTGGCGACATCGCCAGAACCGTGCCAGTCGGTCGAATACCGCCCGACGCCGTGCCGAATCGGGGGAAGGGCGGCGCGCAGCACGGGTATTTGTTCCCGTAGCGAAGAAGGTAAACGCGGCTCGGAGGCGTGCGCGATCGGCGCGAAGCGCCCGTGTCCTGAAGTTGAACAGCGCACCGAGACCCGCGCGCGGACCGCCGGGCGGCGCGACGCGCGGCCGCGCCGGCGTTAAGCATTTTCCCCAGCGATTGTTGACCCTTGCGGCGGCGTGGTGCCACATCGGCATGGTTATTTCAGCCGCCCCATCGCACGCGGCAAATTCTTTGATCCGGCGAGGCACGACATTTGCTTGTTTGCACGGGAGACCCGGCAGGTACTGACCGCGGGCGACAGATCGGAGAGTTAGTCGGATGTGGAAACCCAGCAATCGGCGTTATGGGACGCTCGACGAGGCGATCGAGGTCGATCGGCGCCCCGCCGCGCCCGAGGCGGGCAGCCTGCTCGACCTGCGTGGCCTGTGGCTGATCGTTCGGCGCCATGCGCACCTCATCGGCACCGTCGTCGTCCTCGTGCTGGCATCTGCCGCGGCCGCCTTGCTGATCGTTCCGGCGCGCTACAGCGCCACCGCGACGATCATCGTCGATCCGCGCCAGCCGCGCGTGACGGCGTCCGAGTCCGTCCTCTCCGGGATCGGTTCCGATGCCGCGGCGGTGGAGAGCCAGGTCGACCTGATCACCTCCTCGGCGCTGGCCCAGCGGGTGATCGAGCGCCTCGATCTCACACACGACCCCGAATTCACCTCCGTGTCGACGGTGCAGCGCCTCGCCACCGGCGTGCTGTCCGTCGTCGGCATCAGCCGGCCGGCGGACGAGGAGGCGCGCGTCAGTTGGGTCCTGCGCCGGTTCCAGGAAAATCTCGACGTGCGGCGGCGCGGGCTGACCTATGTCATCGAGGTCAGCTTCACGTCGATGGTTCCCGCCAAGGCGGCGAGGATCGCGAACGCGGTCGCCGAGACCTATCGGGACGACCAGCGTTCGGCCAAAGTCGACGCGACCATGCGGGCGTCGACCTGGCTCAACGACCGCATCGAGGAGTTGCGCGCGAAAGTGCGCGATTCCGACAGAGCGGTGGCGGACTACAAGGCCGCCAACAACATCGTCGACACCGCCGAGGGCATCAAGCTCATCCAGCGCCAGGTCGAGACGCTCAATCAGCAGCTCATCCTGGCGCGCGCCAGCATGGCCGAGGCGCGCGCGCGGCTCGAGCAGGTCCAGCAGGTGTCGGCGCAGTCCGGCAACCCGGCCGCGCTCAACGAGGCGCTGCAGTCGCCGGTCGTCGCCAATCTGCGCGTCCAGTACGCCGAGGTGGCGCGCAGCGAAGCCGAGCTGAGCGCCGCGCTCGGCGATCATCATCCGTCCATGGTGCGCGTGCGCGCGCAGCTCGCCGATTTGCGCCGCCAGATCGACGGCGAGATCGGCCGCATCCTGACGAGCGTGCGCAACGAATTCGACGTCGCCAAGAGCCGCGAAGCCTCGCTCGAGGGCGACTTGACGCAGCTCAAGGAGCGGGCCGCCAAATTCGACCAGGCCGACGTGCGCCTGCGCGAGCTCCAGCGCGAGTCGCAGGCGAACCGCGCCTTGTTCGACCAGTTGCTCGTTCGCTCCAAGGAAACGACCGAGCAGCAGAGCCTGCAGGTGCCCGATGCGCGCATCGTCGCGCCGGCGCTCGCGCCGGTCCGCCCCAATCGTCCGTCGATGAGCGTGTTGTTCGTCGTCGCCGTTGCCGGAAGCCTGGTGCTCGGCATCGGCCTTGCCTTCATCGTGGAGAACCTCGACCGCAGCTACCGCAGCGTCGCCGAGATCGAGAGCGACCTGTCGATGCCGTGCCTCGGCATCGTTCCGGCGGCCGATGCCGCCCCGGCGCGTGACGGGCCGCTCGCCGCCGTGCTCCGGCGCGCCGCGCCGCGCTCGCGCGGCGTGCGCAATCTCATTCGTGCCGTCCTCGACCGGCCGTCCTCGCCGTTCGCCGAGGCGCTGCATTCGGTTCGCGCGCGCCTGCGTCCGCCAAGCCGGCGCGAGCACCAGGGCGACGTGCTGGTGGTCGTCTCCGCCATGCCCGGCGAGGGCAAGTCGGTGATCGCCGGCAACCTGGCGCACGCCTCCGCCAAGACCGGCGCGCGCACCCTGCTGATCGACGGCGATCTGCGCGAGGCCTCGCTCAGCGCCGCCTATCCGGACGCCGAGGCGGGGCTCGTCGACGTCCTGCAAGGCCGCATCGCGCTGCGCGCCGCGTTGCTCCAGGACCCGCGCAGCGGGTTGTCCGTGCTGACCGCCGGCGCGCGGCCCGACACGGTCAACGTGCTCACGCAAAGCGACGACGGCCGCCTCGGGGCCATCCTGCGCGAGTGCCGCGAGCTGTTCGACGTCGTGGTGCTCGACAGTCCGGCCATCCTGCCGGTCGCCGACGGCCGCCGGCTGATCGAGTGCGGCGACCGCGTCCTCCTGGTGGTGGAATGGAAACGCACCGGGCGCGAGACCGTGATCGAGGCGCTCAACGCGATCGGACCGGGCGTCGACAAGATCGCCGGCGTCGCCCTCAACAAGGTCGATCTGACGAAGTACCGGCTGTACGATTACGGCCGCTCGGCGCTCTACGCCGGCGCCAAGACCGCGTATGCGACGCGCGCGCCCGAGGCGATCGCCGCGGAGTGACTTGATCTCTCCCCTGCAAGGGGAGGGATTATACCAACGGCCCTAGACTCTGACTCGTCATGCCCCGCGAAAGCGGGGCATCCAGTAGACACCCACGCAGCAGTTATATCTGATACGGCGGTGGTTACTGGATTGCCCGCTTTCGCGGGCAATGACGACTGATAGGTCATTGCGTAGGCCTGTTGGTATTAGGATTGCTCGTCGAGCAGCGCGCGCACGACCGTGTCGTCCGGCCGCTCATGCCCGTCGTCGAGGCGGCGCACGAAGCCGAAGCCGTCGGCATATTCCCAATGGGTCCAGCCGATGCAGTGGCGCTCGGCGGCGCCGCGAACCGCCGCGAGCCAGCGGATGCGCGCGGCGGGCGCGGCCTTGAAGCTCAGCACGCCGAATTCGTTGACGATCACGGCGCGGCGGTAACGGTTCGCCCAGGCTTGCGCCTCGGCGAATGCGGCGTCGACCCGCGCCTCGGTCCACGGTCTGCGCAGCTGCGTCATCACCAGGGTGGCGGCGCCCACATGCCCTTGCATGACCAGCGTCTGCAACAGCCGCGCGATCGACGGATCCGACGCCTGCGCCGGGAAGGGAACGCCGGCGACGAAGCGGAGCGGATCCTCGGGCGCCCAATCGAGCCCCTGGTGGGTGAAGATCATCGGGTCGTAGAAGTGGACGGCGTAGACGACGTTGGGGTCCGCGAGCGGCCGCAGGTCGACGAGCTGATCGATCCGCTGGTAGTTGGCCGCGCCGTAAACGATCGTGTGCGCGGGGGCCACGCGCCGGATCGCCTCGACCAGGCGCGGCCCGTCCGCGTTCCAGACGGCGCGATCCGCCGTGGGTTCGTTGAGCACTTCGAAGAACAGGCGGTCGGCCGGCCGGTCGGCATAGCGGCGCGCCAGCCGGCGCCACAACGGCTCGATGAGTTCGAACGCCCGCGTCGGCTCCGCCCGGTAGAGGTCGCCGAACCGGTCGCCCGGGTGCATGTCGATGCTCACGCCGAAGCCGAGCGCCATGAGGGCGTCGATCGCCCGGTCGAGTTCCGCGAATTGCCGCTCGACTTCGTCGGCGCCGCTGAACGCCTCCATCAGCAGTTCGCCGTTCACCGGCAGGCGCACATGGGTGAAGCCGCGGGCGCGCAGGCCGGCAAGCGTTGCCATGTCGGGCGGGCGCGGCTCGGCTTGATCGAGCCAGCCGGTCAGGTTGAACCCGCGCGCGAGAATCGCAAGCCGCGCGGCCGGCACCCCGGCGGGCGCTTGCGCTTCGCATGCCGGCGGGCGCTCGCCCAACCGCGGCGCTTCGGCGCTTCCCGGCACCGTTGGAGCCACCGCGAACGTCGTGAGCATCAGGGCCGCGGCCAAACGGCGCAGGCGCGCCGAGCGGGCGGAGCCGGACCGTGCGGCGGTCATCCTACTTGCGCGCCGCCGGGCCGCGCGCGTCGAGCATCGGGGTCGGCGACGTCCTGGTCAGCAGCAGATAGATGGCGTGCGGATTGGTGGTGAGGTAGCGCAGCAGCAGGCGGCGCGGCTCCTGCATGGTGCGGTAGAGCCACTCCAGGCCCACCGCCTGCATCCAGGCCGGGGCGCGCGGGTTCTTTTCCGCCAGGAAATCGAACAGGCCGCCCGAAGTCTTGATCAGCCCGGCCTTGAGCCGCCCGCGGTTGCGCCGGGCGAACTCCTGCTCGGCCGGAACGCCGAGGCCGATCCACAGGATGTCGGGGCGCGCCGCGTTGATCGCCGCGACGACGGCGTCCTCCTCGCCGGGGTCGAAATATCCGTGGCGAAAGCCGGCGATCTTGAGCCGCGGGTAGCGCCGCCGCACGTTGCGCGCGGCCTGCTCGATCACGCCCGCCGAAGCGCCGAGGAAATAGAAGCTCGCGCCCTCCGCCTGCGCCAGCGCCGCCGCGTCGTGAAACAGGTCGGTCGTCGCCACGCGCTCCGGCAGCGCCATCCGGCCCATGACGCGCGAGGCGAACACCAGCGGCATGCCGTCGGCGTGGATGAGATCGGCGGACAGGAACAGCTCGCGGATGCGCGCGTCGCGCGCGCACAGCGAGATCACCTGCCCGTTGGCGGAGGTGACGATCGGCGGCGGTTGCCCGGCGCCGCGGCGCGCGCGCGCAACGTCCAGCATCAGCCGCGCCGATTGCGCGCGGTCGATCACCGCGATCGGCAGGCCGCCGACGATCGCCGCCGGAACGGTGACGGACGCAAGGCCGATCGACTGGTGCACGGACATGTGGCGCTTCGTCGCAACTGTTTGCGCAACTCTCGGCGCGCCGCCGTTCGGCGCGTCGATGCGACAAGCTTAGCGCAGCACGGCGCGCAAGCCTCGCGTTTCGATGTTTTTACGTTAACGCCGAGTCTCCACGTGCGTACGATCGATCGGCGGATTAACCAGTTTTGCAGCGAACGATCCCGCGGCGCGGCGTTTGACGTATAATTCGCCGCACGACTTCAAACGAGTTCAACAAAGACGCTCGTCCGCCGCTGCGGCGGAAGAGCGCATAGCGGCGAGGCCCAAACGATGCTCGACAAGGTTCATAGCGCTCCGGCATTCGACACCGCCGGCAAGGATCCGATCTTCACCGACTGGGACGAGAAGACGTCCGCCCTGTGGGGCCGCCAGCCGGTCGTCATCGGGCATCGGCTGCACGAATCGCCGCTGTTCAGCCGCGCCGCGCTCGCCGCCCTGATCGAGAAATATCCGCGCGAGCACTACAACATCTTCAGCATGTCGGCGCAGAAGGAGAACAAGTTCTACTGGCGCCAGGGCGACTTCAACGGGCACTCCGGCGAGGAGGTGCTCAACACCATCGCCAACGGCCGGCTGTGGCTCAATCTGCGCAAGGCCAGCGTGGTCGATCGCCGCTACGGCGAGCTGCTCGATGCGATCCTGGCGGAGATCGCCGAACATGTTCCCGGCTTCACCAGCCAGCGCCACGAGGTCGGCATCCTGGTCTCCTCGCCCAACGCGCAGGTCTATTATCACGTCGATCTCGGCGGCCAGTTGCTGTTCCAGATCATGGGCCGCAAGCGGCTCTATTTCTATGCCGCGGACAAGCCGTTCATCACCAGCGAGGAGCTGGAGCGCACCTCGATTTCCAGCGCGGGCGTCGACATTCCTTACCGCGCGTGGTTCGACGAGTACGCCCGCGTGTTCCAGGACTTCGTGCCCGGCCAGATGGTGAGCTGGCCGCTGTTCGCCCCGCATCGGGTCGAGAACTACGACTGCCTCAACGTGTCGATGACCATGGAATACACCACCCCGGCCATGATGCGCACGCAGATCGTCAACCTGGCGAACGGATCGTTGCGCGCCAAGTTCGGGTGGGAGCCGCGCAGCCGCGCCATCGCCGGTCCGGCGTTCTGGAGCAAGGCCGCCCTGTGGATGACGCTGCGCAAGTCGTCGTGGCTCAAGCAAACCCGCTCCGGCCATACCAAGATCGATTTCCTGATCGACCGGACGGCGCCCGGCGGCATTGTCGACGTGACCTCCTGACGGCGGCGCGGCGCGGCGGCGTCGATGTCCGATCTCGAGCACCTGGCGCGCATCGTCGTCGGCCCGCTCGACGACGGCTTGGCGCGCGTCGCCGGCACGGCCCGGACGGTTGCGGCCCCCAACCGGTTCGTCGCGCGCCGGGACGACGCTCGCGACGATCTCGCGGCCCGCTGGGACGCGCACGCCGCGGGGGGCGCCGCCACCGCGTTTCAGACCGGGCGCTTCGTCGCGACCTGGTACGCGACCATCGGCCCGGCGGTCGGTGAGCCGCTGCGGCTCGCCGTGCACGACCGCGCGACCGGTGCGCTCGCCGCCCTCCTGCCGCTGGTGATCCGTACGCTCGGCGGCTGCCGCGTCATCGAGTTCGCCGATTGCGGGGTGAGCGACTACAACGCCCCGGTGCTCGGCCCGGCCGCGCCGGCCGATGCGCCGGGCGCGCGGCTGTTGTGGGCCGCCGTGCGCGCGGCCTTGCCGCCCGCCGACCTCGTGCGCTTCAAGCGCATGCCGCGCGAGATCGACGGGCGCGTCAATCCGCTCGCGCTGCTGGCGCCGGCGCGCGCGTCCTCCGGCAGCAGCAACGTCGTCACCATCGACGGCACGTGGGCGGAGTTTCTTGCCGGCCTGAAAGGCACGCTGCGGCGCCAGGTCGAGCGTCACTGGCGCGCGTTCCGCGCGCGCGACGGCGCCGAATTCCGCCACGTCACCGATCCCGTGGAGGCGGCGCGGATTCTCGCCGCGCTCGAGCGCCAGCAGAGCGCGCGCCTGCGCCGGCGCGGCCTGCCCTATGTGCTCGACGCGCCGCGCTTTGCCGCCTTCTACCGCATGCTCGTCGTCGACGGGCTCGCCGAAGGCAGCGCGGTCCTCACCGCGCTCACCCGCGGCGACGAGGTGGTGGCGACGCTGCTCGGCGTCGCGCGCGGCGACACCTACGTCATGCTGCGCATGTCGATCGGCGCGCCGGAATGGTCCGCCTGCTCGCCGGGACGCCTGGTGATCCTGCAGACGATGAAAATGCTGCGCCAGCGCGGCTTCCGGCAGTTCGACTTTTCCATCGGCGACTACGACTACAAGCGCCGGTTCCGCGCGACCAGCCGGCCGCTGGTCGAGTTGACCGTCGCGCTCTCCCCGCGCGGCTGGCCGCTGCTCGCCGTCGAGCACGCCAAGCGCCTCGTGCGCCGCAACCGCGCGCTCCACGACCTCGTGGGGCGGGTGCTGGCGTCGGGCCGGCTTTTGACAACCAGGCAGCCTCCAACGGCGTCATCCTGAGGTGCCCGAGCGAAGCGAGGGCCTCGAAGGATGGAGGCAAGCGCGGCTGTTGCCATCCTTCGAGGCCCGCCTTCGGCGGGCGCCTCAGGATGACGCTGTTATTTGTGTAGGCCCAGAGTCACCCCGGCCCCACGTCGCTGAGCGAAAATCCGGCCACTTGCTTGATTGCTCCGACAGCGCGCGCGGCTTGTCCTGGGTGATGAACTTGTCGAGATCGTCGAACGGCCGGTCGCGCGTGCTGCTGGATCTCGGCCCGCCTGCGGCCATCCCGTTGCACTGCGGCATTAGGCCCCCGGAATAGCCCGCCGGCGCCGCCGGTCCGATATTTACCGCTTCTCAGGATGTTGGCCCTACGATCGGCCACGCCTCCATGGTCGGGGTGGGGAGCGTTCGCTTTGCGCGAAAAGGAACTGCGGATTGCGCTGGTGTGCTTCGGCGGCGTGTCGCTCGCCGTCTACATGCACGGCATCAGCAAGGAAATCCTCAAGCTGGTGCGCGCCTCGTCGGCGCTGCATGCGATCACCGACCGCGCGGTGCGCGCCAAGGCGTCGTTCTTCGACGGCATCGATCCGTCCGATCCGGAATACGACACCGAGGCGATCTACTTCGACCTGCTGCGCGAGATCGGCGGCAAGGTCGAGCTACGCGTCGTCGTCGACATCATCGCCGGCGCGTCGGCGGGCGGCATCAACGGCACGATGCTGGCGCGCGCGCTCAGCCACGACCTGCCCATGGGCAAGCTGCGCGACCTGTGGCTGGAGAACGCCGACGTCGAAATTCTGCTCGCGCCCGAGGCGCGGGCGAACCGGTGGAGCAAGGTCTTCCTCAAGCCGCTCATCTGGGGCGCCGGGAAAACCGGCGTGCTCGGCGCGGTGCGCGATCGCGAAGTGCGCGACAAGCT
>DASZJC010000024.1:0-3566 GCA_035948495.1 Xanthobacteraceae bacterium
CCGTCCTTACCACGACCAGCGCCGGCCGCGCGCGCCGGACGGCTCGCGCGATGCGCGCTCGAAATATCCGACCGGATTGCGGCGGCGCAGTCCCTGCAGCGCGAACAAGGCGCCCTGCGGGTCCATGCATTGGGCGATCCAACGGCCGTCCGGCACTTCAACCGGGCCGTGGACGACCTGGCCGCCGCCGGCCGTCACGCGCTTCGTCGCCGCGTCGATGTCGCCGACGTTGAAATAGTAAAGCCAGAACGGATCCGGCGTGACCGGGGGTTTGGTGAGCATGCCGCCGATCGTCTGCCCGGCGATGGAGAACAGCTGATACGTGCCGGTGGCGCCGACGTCCGCATCGGCCTTCTGCCAGCCAAACAGCTCGCCGTAAAAAGCCAGCGCCTTCTCCCAGTCGGCGGCGAGCAGTTCGTTCCAGCCGACGCGGCCCGGTGCGTCCGGGTCGGCGGGCGGCGCCTGGCCGGGCTTGAGCCACTTGAAGAGCGCGAGCCTTGCCGATTGCGGGTCGGCGACGATCGCAAAGCGGCTGGTGTCGGCAACATCGGTCGGCGGGACATGCACGGCTCCGCCCAGGCGCACGATCCGCTCGGCGGTCGCGTCCACGTCGTCGACCCCGACATATCCGATCCAACTCGACTTCACGCCGCTGTCGCGCGCGTCATCGGGCAGGCGCATCAACCCGCCCACCGCAGTCGGTCCGGCGCTGAACAGGACATAGGCCCGACCGGGCACCGACGCCCCCCAGGCGCCCCAGCCCATGACCTTGGTGTAGAAGGCCATGGCAGCCTTCATGTCCGTCGTCATCAATTCGTACCAGACGAAACGGCCGTGTGAATTGACCACGTCTGTTTCTCCCGTTCGACCCTGGACGGACGTCCCGGCGCGCTATGGCGGCGGCTCCGACGGAGCATCGCCCGGCGGGCGCTGCCGCAGGTAGCGGCGGCCATAGGCATCCAAGACATCGGCCGGCGCGAAGTCGTCGGTCAGAACTTCGCCGCTCGACCCACCGGGAGTTTCCATGCGTCTCGCCTCGACCAGCCGCGAAACGTTGAAGCGGAACTTGTAGCGCTCCTGGGCGGCAGCCGCTCTTTGCGCGGTCTCGGCCGCCGTAAAGGCGTCAAGGCGAGCGACGACGATCACGCTCGTCATCTCGATCGTGGCGTCGCCCGAGTTGAAGAAATCCAGATTGTCGAAGGCGAGCTTCAGCGTGCGGACGTTGCTGGCGAAAAGCTTCTCGGCGGGCAGGATGTTGATGGCGGCCACGCCGTGCGGCGCGAGCCGGCTGCGCACAAGCTGGTAAAACTCCTTCGTCATCATGTGAAAGGGAATGTAGCTGCCGGTGAAGACATCGACGACGATCAGGTCGTACGGCTCGGCATGCCGCTTCAAGAACACGCGGCCGTCGCCTTCGATGAGATGCAATCTGCTTGTTTCGCGAAGCCCGAAGTATTTCTTGGCGACGTCGATTATGCCGGGATCGATCTCGACGACGTCGATCGTCGCGTCGGGGAGAAAGCGGTCGAGATAGATCGGAACGGAGCCGCCGCCGAGGCCGAGCACGAGCACGCGCTTGACCTCCGGCGGGTAGATCGCGGCAATGCTCATCACGCGGGTATAGAGCAGCGGCAGGTCGTCGGGGTCGGCCAGATTCGCCTCCGATTGGCGGGTGTACCAGCCCTTCCATTGGAACGCCAATTTGAGGATGGTTTGGTACTTGCCGACGAAGATGTCGTTATAGACGGTTTCGATGTGGGCAATGAGCCCGCTTTTCCGCTTGAGCATCTCGGCGCGTATGTTCGCGTCGAACGGCTGTTCGCCCGCGAAGGACGCCGCCAGGAACGGCAGTTCGCAGGAGACCAGCAATACGGCGACGTAGATGCCGAGAGCAAACGACCCAAGCCGTGGGTATCGGCGGCACTGCGCGCGTTCGGAGCGGCGATTTTCAGTGGATGCGTCGATGTCCATCCCCCGGCCTTCCCCCGGCTCACGCCTTACCGCCGCCCCGGTTTATACTGGTACCAGCCGGGTTCGGCGTTTTCGATCGCGTTGCGCAGTTCGGCGAGATTCGCCTGGGAGCCGACGAACAAACCGGAAGATACCCGCCGCGCCTGCATCAGTTCCGAATGTATCTTATACCGGTCGTTCACGTTGAGGCCCAGCCCGGCCAGGTATTGCAGACGCAGGTCGCGATCCGTGTTGACGGCGGCGCCGTTGAGCCACGCGGCAAGATCGGAACCGCGGCCGGCATAGCTCGACATCAGGTCGATCGCCGACATGAAGCCGACCTCGCGCAGGGACGCCGCCGCCTTTGCGTTCCCGTTGAATCGCTCCACCATCGCGTCGACATCGATCGGCGCCGGATCGACTTGGCTGAGCAGCACCACGTCGGCGCCGTCCTCGCGGTCGTTGACCCAGACGATTCCGTCGGGAAACACCGAGAAGAAGGTCGCCAGCTCGCTTTTGACGACGTCCATCGTGCTCTCGTAGAGCGGAACCCACTGCGTCACCAGCCCGCCCGGCTTGAGATGCCGCTTCACCAGCTCGAAATACTCCCGCGTATAGAGGGCGGCCGCGCCCTTGACCCACGGGTGAATCGGGTCGCTGGTGATGACGTCGAACTTGTCCGTGGAGGTGAGAACGAAGTGGCGGGCGTCGTCGTAAACGACCTCGACCCGCGGGTCGTTCAGCACGTCGTAATTTTCTTTGCGGAAATAGCCCGCCACCTTCCGCGGGATGAGCGGCTCGATCTCGCAGATCACGACGCGCTCGATCGTGGCGTAAGCGAGAAAAGTGCCGGCGGTCACCCCGGCGCCGAAGCCGACGACAAGCACGGACCGCGGCTTTGGATTGAGCAACGCCGGCAGGTGGCCGAGCATGCGCTGCAGGCGCATGTCGGAGGGATAGCTCCCGGCTTCGGTCTTGCCGCTGACGTGGAAGTAGCGGGCTCCGTTGGGATCCTCCGACACCGCGATCGATGCATTCATGCCTTCGCCGACGTAGAGCATCTTCGGCACGTAGTCCGGGCTCATGATCTTGCGGCCGAATGCGTACAGCTCGCCAGGAACCGGCGGCGCGCCGTAGGCCAGCACTGCGGCGATGAGCGGGACGGCAACGACGGCGCTCACGACGGCGACGCCAGGCGCGCGGCGGCCGGCTGCCGGCGTCGCGCGCAGTCTCGCCAGCAGGACCAGCATGGCGGCAAGCGCGGCGGCGGCGATCAATATGCGCTGCGCCCACAGCGTTCCGACCGCCGGGATGAGGATCATGCTGAACGTGACCGCGCCGACGATGGCACCGAGCGTATTCGCCGCGTACACGGCCCCCACGACGCGTCCGGAATCCTGGTGACGCGGCGCCGCGGCCGCGAGCGCGAGCGGAAAGCTCGCCCCCCACAGGCAGGCCGCCGGCAGCACGGCCCACAGGCAGCGCGCCAGATCGAGCTGAAAGGTGAGCCACGGATGGGGGCTGAGCACGGGATAGACCGGCCAGTAGGGCAGCCAGGCGTCGATGCTCGATGCCGCCCAGGCGATCGCGGCAACCAGCAAAAACTGGCACCAGCC
>DASZJC010000025.1:0-3426 GCA_035948495.1 Xanthobacteraceae bacterium
CCGCGCCGCCCTCGACCGACTCGAGCAGGAAGCTCATGGGCCGGTTGGCGACTTTCAGGAAGGCGGAGACCGGCGTCTCCAGATCCGCCACCAGCGTGGTCCACACCACCTGCGGCTCGCCGGCGCCGTAACGCGCGGCAAAGACCTCGGCGGCCGGCTCGATCTGCATCGCTTACTGCTCGGAGGAGCCGCCGCTGATGCGGTTGAGCGCGTCCTGATTGATCGTGGTGCCGATGTCGTTCTCAAGGCGCGTGACGTACTGCTCGAACAATTCCTCGGTCATGGCGCGGCGCAAGCCTTCACTGTAGCGCTGGCCCTGGGGGGAGCCTGCGTTGAAGGGCGGAACCGTGACGTCGGTCACCACGAAGACGTCGCGCTCGGTGGGGCTGTGGCCTTCGGCGGCGCCCGGCGCGCCCTTGGCCGTGCGGAATGCGGCATCGACGGCGCGCCCCGACAGCGGCTCGGCCGGGTGGCCGCGCTGGACGCCGGACTTGCTTTCGACCTTGAGGCCATCCGCCGCCGCAACGTCCGCGAACGGCGTTCCGGCCTTGAGCCGCTCGACCATGTCGGCCGCCTTGGCGCCGAGCCGCGCGGCCACCTGATCGTCGCGCCAGCGTGCCTCGACCTTATCCTTGACCTCGTCGAGGCTGCGGTCGTGCGATGGGGTGATGCCTACCACGTCGTACCAGACGTAGCCGCCGGCCGGTGTCTGCAGCGGGTCGTTCTCGACGCCGACGTCGGTCGAAAACGCGTTCGCGACGATGTCGCCCCCGGCCGGCAGATCGGCGAGGAGGGTGCCGGCGGAATCGCGCCCGGAGCGGTCGACGGCCTCGATGGTACGCACGTTGAGCTTGAGCTTCTTGCCGACTTCCTCGAGCGACAGGCCCCCGGCGCGCTCGTCCTCGATCTTGTCGTAGAGGTTCTGGATCGCCGGCTTCGCCCGTTCGAGCGCGACGTCGTGCCTGATGTCGCCCGCGACCTCCTCGAACGGCCGCATCTTTTCCGGTTCGATCTTGACGACGTGGGCAATGGTGGTGCCGAACCGCCCGGAAACCGGCGCGCTGACACCCCCTTCCGGCAAAGCAAACGCTGCGTCGGCAACGGCGCGGTCGATCAGGTCGGATTTGGCCACAAGGCCGAGATCGATGTCCGCCGGCTTCTTGCCCACTTCCGCGGCCAGTGCCTCGAACGAGGTGCCGTTGGCCAATTTCTCCGCGCCGCTCTTGGCCGCCTCGGCGTTGGGGAAGACGATCTGCTCGATGTGGCGCCTTTCCGGCGTGCCGTAGCGCGCCCGATGCTCGTCGTAGTAGCGCCGCGCATCGGCGTCGGACACTTCGATCGTCCCGGCAACGTCGGCGGGCGAGACGGACAGCAGCACGACTTTGCGGTACTCGGGCGCGCGGAACAGCACCTTGCGCTCGTCGAAATACTTCGCCAGCACCTCGGGCGTCGGCGCGGGAATGTCGCCCGCCTGGGCCGGGCCGAGCACCACGAAATCGACCGAACGCTGCTCGTTCTCGAACCGGTCGAGCGCGAGCGCCGCGGCCTTGGGCGCCGGCAGGTCGCCGCCGACCGCCATGGACAGTTCGCGGCGCAGGGTCACGCGCCGCTGCTCGGCCGCGAAGCGCGCCTCGCTGTAGCCGGCATTGTGGATCACGTACTCGAATTGCTGGCGATCGAACTGGCCGGTCGGTCCGCGAAAGGTGGGATCGTTCATGATCAATCGGCCGACCTCCGCATTGGAAAGGCGCAGGCCCATTTGCCGCGCCTTCTCGTCGATGGCCGCCTCGGCCACCAGCTGGCTGACCAATTGTGCCTCGATGCCCAGGTCGTGGGCTTGCGCCGGCGTTATCGGGCGGTGCAGCTCGCGGCCGACCTGCTGGAGCCGGTCGTTGTAGCTTTGACGGAACTGCTCGATCGAAATCTCCGTGCCGCCGATCGTCGCGACGGTCGAGTGGCCGTATCCGCGGAAAATATCGCCGATGCCCCAGACGCCGAAGGCGAGGATGAGGAACCCGACCACGGCGGCCATGATGCCTTTGCCGAGCCAGGAGGCGGAGGCTTTGCGCATACCTCGGAGCATGGGCGAACGGATCGTGGTTGGAGGAGGCGGTGCCGAAGCGTGTCCGCAGGGCCGCGCATCATAGGGATCGGCCCGACCCCTCGCAACTCAACGGGTTGCGGCCTTTCGCGCCCGCCGCCGGGCTGCTAGCGCTTGTAGGCCGGACGAAGCGAAGCGAAATCCGGGGCTCCCGCATTCCGCTCCGCTGCATGCGGGCTACGTCAAATCAGTTGAGGGCAGGGCCATGGCCACACCGCGCCGCCCGCTGGTTGCGGGCAATTGGAAGATGAACGGGCTCAAAAGCTCGGCAGGCGAGTTCAACAAGCTCGTCAAGGCGTCCGCCGACCTCGCCCGCAAGCTCGACCTCATGGTGTGCCCGCCAGTCACGCTGCTGACGAGCTTTGCGGCGCTCGCCGAGGGCTCGAAGCTCCTGATCGGGGGCCAGGACTGCCATCCCGAGCCGGCGGGCGCCTACACCGGGGACATTGCCGCGGAAATGCTCGCGGATGCCGGAGCTAGCGCCGTCATTGTCGGCCATTCGGAGCGGCGGACCTACCATCACGAGGATGACGCAACCGTGCGCCGGAAGGCGCAAGCCGCCTGGCGCGCGAAGCTCACGGCGATCGTGTGCATCGGCGAGACCGGGGCGGACCGGGATGCGCGCCGCACGCTCGACGTGGTCGGCCGCCAGCTCGACGGCTCGCTGCCGGACGGAGCGAACGCGGCAACCCTCGTCATCGCCTACGAGCCGGTGTGGGCGATCGGCACCGGCCGCACACCGACGCCCACCGACGTGGTCGAGGTGCACGGGTTCATCCGCGAACGCCTGACCGGGCGCTTCGGCGCGGCCGGGCAGGGCATTCGCGTGCTCTACGGCGGTTCGGTCAAGCCCGCCAACGCCGAGGAGCTGCTGACGCTCGCCAACGTCGACGGGGCCCTGGTCGGCGGGGCGAGCCTCAAGGCGGACGAGTTCCTGGGAATTGCCAGCGCTTACCTGTGACCCTTCACCCCTGCCGCACGGATAGCCCTGGTGCCCGGATGGAGCGCAGCGAAATCCGGGATCGGGAATCCCGCATTGCGCTTCGCTTCATGCGGGCTAGTGTCCCGATTCCGAAGTTCGCCATACTTTGCGGCACGCTTTGAGCGAACTTCGGAATCAAAGGGACACTAGCAAATCTATGATTCTAGTGCCGCTTTTGAACCCGAAGTTCGCACCCGGGCGATGCCGCAATGTTATGCGAACTTCGGGTTCGCGGCACTAGGCTTTGGCGCAAGGGCCGGGGGTTCCGGTGGAAATGCCGCAGGGGATCGTGTAGAGACCCGCGCGATACCTATATGTCAGGCGCGCGGGCGCGGATTCTGCG
>DASZJC010000026.1:0-3543 GCA_035948495.1 Xanthobacteraceae bacterium
GGCCCGGCCCCGCTGCTGGGCGAGCACAGCGGCGACGTGCTCGCCGACTGGCTCCGCATGGAAGCCGGCGCGATCGGCGAATTGCGCGCCGGCAAGGTGATTGCCGAGCCGGCGCCAGGGCCGGTGAAAGCGATTGCGTAGGTTGCAGCCGAGTACGGATTCGTAGCCGTCATTGCGAGGAGCCCGAAGAGCGCGCAACGCGACCCCCCGGGCACTTCGTCCCGGGGGCCGGGATCCCCGCATGCCGCGCCGCGCATGCGGGCTACGATTTGTTAAATCCAACGACCAAGGCGGAATTAACCATACCGGCACGGCGCCGATCGTGCAGACGGAACGATAACAGTAGCGCCCTACGTTATGGCACGCGTGGGGGAACCGCACCGTGAGCCGAGTCAGTGCACTGGCGCGAGTCGTCGGCAAGACGTTAGCCGGCCACCCGAACCACGTGCTGGTGGGCTTTGCCGCCTTGCTCATCCTCGGGCGGGCGGTGTTGTCGATCACCGATCTCAACACGCGATACCACGGCGCGATCCTTGCGGCGGAACAATCGGCCGGCAGCTTCGCGCAAGTGCTGGCGGAACACACCGCCCGCACGTTCGAGGCCGTCGACCGCACGCTCGGCGAGGCCGAGCTCATTTATCACGACGCCGGGTCCGGCCGATACGCGACCGCCGAAGCGGTGCACGCCGCCTTGCGCCACCTGCAGCAGACCTCGCCCGTCCTCGTCGCGATCGGCTGGACCAACGCGGCGGGCGACGTCGAGGCGCACTCCTACGACGGCGCCCCTCCCCGCTCGAACATGGCGCAAATGCCGCATTTCATCGCGCAACGCGACAACGCCGCCGCCGGCCTGTTCATAACGTCGCCCTATCGCTCGGCGGCGACGGGAAACTGGGTCACCGCGGCCTCGCGCCGATTGAGCAATCCCGACGGCAGCTTTGCCGGCGTCGTCACCGCGGTCCTCGATCTGTCCTACTTCACCAGCACCTATCGGGCGATCCGGCTCGACAACGGCGGCGCCGCACTGCTGCTGCACCGCAACGGCACGGTCCTGGCGCGGGAGCCGCCCGTCGAAGGCGCCGTCGGCAAGAATTTCTCCAACGGCCCGCTGCTGAGCCGCTATCTGCCGCAAAGCGAAGCCGGGTCCTTCGAGGCGATCAGCGTGGTCGACGGGATCGCCCGGATCGTCGGCTACAAGGCGGTCGCCGAACTTCCGCTGGTGGTCGTGGTCAGTTACGAGCGGGCGGCCGTGTTGCGGCTGTTCTACGAGCACCTCTTCACGTTCCTGCCGATGGCCGTCCTGTTCGCCATCCTCATCGTGCTCGGCACGCTCCTCATCGTCAAACAAAACCGCCGGCTGGCCACGAAGAGCAATCTCCTCGAGCTCACGCTGGAAAACATGTCGCAGGGTCTGTGCATGTTCGACCGCACCCAGCGACTCGTCGTGTGCAACCGCCATTACGCCGAAATGTACGGCCTCGCGCCCGAGCAGACGGCGCCGGGAACGACGCTGCGGGCCATTCTCGAGGCCCGGGTGGCGGCCGGCCACAGCCCCGCCGACGCGGAGGAATACATCGACCAGCGTCTGCGCGAAGTGTCCGGGCCCGAGCCGTATTACGCCGTCAACCGGCTGCGCGACGGCCGCGTGATCGCGGTCATGCATCAGCCGCGAAGCGACGGCGGCTGGGTCGCGATCCATCAGGACGTCACCGCGCAGAAGCGCGTCGAGGCCGAGGTTGCGCACATGGCGCGCCACGACAGCCTCACGGATCTGGCCAATCGCACGCTGTTCATGGAAAAAATCGACGAAGCGCTCGCGCGCCTGCGGCGGGGCGGGGAGAGATTCTCCGTCTTCATGATCGACCTCGACCGGTTCAAGGCGGTGAACGATTCGCTCGGCCATCCGGTCGGGGACGCGCTGCTCAAGGCGGCGGCGCGGCGCCTGCGCGCAGCGACGCGGGACACCGATACCGTGGCCCGGTTCGGCGGCGACGAGTTCGCCATCCTGCAGACGCTCGCGGCCGATCAGGAGGAAGGCGCCGTCGCGCTCGCCAACCGCATCCTGGAGACGATCAACGAGCCCTACGACCTCGACGGGCACAAGGTCTCGGTCGGGACGAGCATCGGAATTGCGCTGGCGCCCGGCGACGGCTCGAGCGCCGAGCAGCTGCTCAAGAACGCCGATCTCGGCCTCTACCGGGTGAAGTCGGTGGGCCGCAACGGCTTCCGCTTCTTCGAGCCGAAGATGGAAACCGAGGCGCGCTCGCGCCACGCGCTGGAAAACGATCTGCGCGAGGCGATAGCGCGAAACGAGTTCGAGCTTCACTACCAGACGATCGTCGCCTTCGCGACGCAGAGCGTATGCGGCGTGGAGGCGTTGGTGCGCTGGCGGCATCCGCGGCTGGGGATCATTTTCCCCGACCAGTTCATCCCGATCGCGGAGGAAACCGGATTGATCGTCCAGCTCGGCGACTGGATCATCCGACGCGCCTGCGCCGACTCGGCAAACTGGCCGCCGCACGTCAAGGTCGCCATCAACCTGTCGCCGGTGCAATTCGGAAAGGGCGACCTGGCGGCGACCGTTTCCGGCGCGCTCGCGGAGTCCGGCCTGGCGGCGGAACGGCTGGAACTGGAAATCACCGAATCGGTCCTGCTCAAGCAGGACGAAGACAACCTCGATACCCTGCACCGGCTCAAGCGCCTCGGCGTGTCGATCGTGCTCGACGACTTCGGAACCGGATATTCCTCGCTCACCTACCTGCACATGTTTCCGTTCGACAAGATAAAGATCGACAAATCGTTCGTGCACGAGCTCTCCAGCAGCGCCGAGTGCGCGGCCATCGTCTGCGCGGTGATCGGCCTCGGCGGCAGCCTCGGCATCGGAACGGTGGCGGAAGGGGTCGAGACGCAGGAGCAATTCGCCCTGCTGCGCGTGGCCGGCTGCAGCCAGGCGCAGGGCTATCTGTTCAGTCGTCCCGTGCCCGCGGCGGAGTTGAACTTCACCGACCCCGCGGCCCTCCGGCGGATCGGCAGGGCAGCCTAGTTGATGCGCCGAGCGGATTCGCCGCACGGGCCCGTGTCGCCGCTACGGCGATCTATATTCTTTCTTTATAACGCCGGCGTTGCCGCCGCCTCGAATTCCTATCCGGCGATCGTTAGCTTCGCGCGCGACAGGAGACGTCCCCATGCGCGAAGGGTTATTATTGGAGCATGATCTTGTCCGAAAACCGGTACCCACTTTTCGGGATCATGCTCTACCGGGGCGCCAGCACCATGACCATTTGCCGGCCTTCGAACTTGGGTTCCTGCTCGACCTTGGCGAGCTTGGTGAGGTCGTCGCGCACCCGGTCGAGCAGCTTGGTGCCCAGCTCCTGGTGCGCCATCTCGCGGCCGCGGAACCGCAGGGTGACCTTGACCTTGTCGCCTTCCTCGAAGAAGCGCCGCATCGAGCGCATCTTCACGTCGTAGTCGTGATCGTCGATCATCGGCCGGAACTTGATTTCCTTGATCTCGACGATCTTCTGCTTCTTGCGCGCCTCGGCG
>DASZJC010000027.1:0-5886 GCA_035948495.1 Xanthobacteraceae bacterium
ACGTCCTTCTTGAGCGCCTCGACCTCGGGACTGTCGCCGATCAGGGCGAGTTCGAGCTTGAACCGGGTCAGCAGGGTGCGCAGGTCGTGCGACACGCCCGCCAGCATGGTGGTGCGCTGCTCGATGGTGCGCTCGATGCGGCGTTTCATCTCGAGGAAGGCGAGGGCGGCGCGCCGCACCTCGCGCGCGCCGCGCGGGCGGAAGCCGGGCACCTCGCGGCCCTTGCCGAAGCTCTCCGCCGCGTCCGCCAAGGTCAGGATCGGCCGGATCTGGTTGCGCAGGAACAGGACGGCGACGCCGAGCAACACCAGCGACGTGCCCACCATCCAGAACAGGAAAATCTCCGAGTTGGACGCGTAGGCGGCGCTGCGCGGTGCGAACACCCGCATCACGTTGTTGTCGAGCGTGATGCGGATCTCCACGAGGGCCGATCGCCCGACCGTGTCGATCCAGAACGGCTTGGCGATCTGTTGGCTGATCTCGCGCGAGAGCGCCTGGTCGAGCAGCGAGAAGAACGGCTTTGCGCCCGGCGGCGGCAGGTCGGTGCCGGGCAGGAAGTCGACCACGAGCCCGAGGCGCTCCCGGGCAATGCGCCGCAAGGTCGCGTGGTCGGGAGAGTCGGGGAAGGTCTGGTAGACGTCGATCAGCGCCGCGATGTCCTGGGTGACGGCGGCCGAGAGCCGGCGCGTGACCGTGTTCCAGTGCCGCTCCATGAACACGAAGGCGACGACCGACTGCAGGATCACCATGGGGGTGACGATGATCAGCAGCGAGCGGGCATAGAGGCCCGTCGGCATGACGCTGCGCACCGCGCGGCCCCACCAGTCCCACGCGGCGGCGACCCGGCCGGCCGCCGAGCGCAGCGTCGCCAAGCCGAGGTCGAGGGTGGTCACGGCGACACCACCAGGCGGTAGCCGATGCCGCGCACGGTCTGCACGATGAGTGGATGGGCGGGATCGCGCTCGATTTTACGGCGCAGCCGGTTGACCTGGACGTCGACGGCGCGCTCGTTCGAGGTTCCGCCGCTGCCGGCAAGCGCCATGCGGGGAACCGTTTCGCCCGGGCGCGCGGCGAGCACGCGTAGCATGTCGCGCTCGCGGTCGGTGAGGTGAACGACCTGCTCGCCGCGCCGCAGTTCGCCGCGGCTGAAATGGAAAATGAACTCGCCGAACTTGACGGTCTCGACCTGCGGGGCAGGCGCCGGCAGCTGGCGCTTGAGGATGTTGGTGATGCGCAGCGACAGCTCGCGCGCCTCGAACGGTTTGGCGACGTAGTCGTCGGCCCCGAGTTCGAGCCCCCTGATGCGGTCCTCGGATTCGTCGCGCGCGGTGAGCATCAGGATCGGCACCGCCGACGAGGCGCGGATCGCCTTGGCGAGATCGAAGCCCGATTCCCCCGGCATCATCACGTCGAGCACCAGGAGATCGAAGCTCAACCCGTCGAGCTTCGCCCGGGCTTCCGCGGCGTTGCCGGCGGTGGTGACGCGATAGCCTTCGCGGGCGAGGTAGCGCGACAGCAGGTCGCGGATGCGCCGATCGTCGTCGACGACCAGGAGATGCGGGGCGTCGTCCGACAGCGAGGCGACCGGCGCGGTCATGATCGGCTCAGCGGCGCGCGCGGCCGCCGCGGTCGGCGCGAGCAATCAGCCGCAGCACCTCGTCCCGATCCGCGCCGTCGATCATGCCGGCAAGGAACCGTCGCGCCGTTTCCTGGGCGCCGGGGCCGACCTCGGCGACCGCGCGCGCGATGCGGGTGGTCTGCAGCCCGGCGAGCTTGAGCGCCAGCGCCTCGCCCTTGGGGGTGACGAACAGCAGCCGCTGGCGGCGGTCGTTGTCGCCTTCCCGCTGCACCACGTAGCCCTGGTCGACCAGCTGCTTGAGCACGCGGCCGAGCGACTGCTTGGTGATCTTCAAAATCACCAGCAGGTCGGCAACCTTGATGCCGGGGTTGCGGTTGATGAAGTGCAGGACCCGATGATGGGCGCGGCCGAAGCCGAATTTCGCGAGCACATGGTCGGGATCGGCGACGAAGTCCCGATAGGCGAAGAACAGGAGCTCGATGATGTCCCAGATCGGCTCGTCCGCCCCGGCGGCGGTCTCGCTCGTGCGGCCCGGGCGCTGCGGCGGAAGGGTGACAGTTAGGTCAGCCATATTGACGTATTTCGGTTAAATTGTTATCCAGGCACGCGTCTTCGCGAAAGGATCGTTCCCGGGTCGTCCCCGGCACGACCGTTGCACCGGTCCGCGAAGCGCGGTTTCATGGACCGGGCGAACCATATCGGGACTTGGGCCGCGAGGCAAAAGCCTGCCGCTGCCGCCACCGGTTCCGCAAAAACGTCCCAGGAGGGACCGCCATGGCCTTGTCATTCGATCAACGCGACGGCGTCATCTGGTACGACGGCAAGCTCGTCCCCTGGGCCGACGCCAAGCTGCACGTGCTCTCCCACGGGTTGCACTATGCAAGCTGCGTGTTCGAGGGCGAGCGGGCGTACGGCGGCGAAATCTTCAGATGCACCGAGCACTCCGAGCGGTTGCACGAGTCCGCCCGATGGCTCGACTTCGAAATCCCCTATTCGGTCGCGGAGATCGACGCGGCCAAGCGCCTGGTGCTGGAGCGGAACGGCCAGCGCGACGCCTACGTGCGGCCGGTGGCGTGGCGCGGCTCGGAGATGATGGCGGTTTCGGCGCAGAACACCACGATCCACGTGGCGATCGGAACGTGGGAATGGCCGAGCTATTTCGATCCGGCCCAGCGGCTCAAGGGCATCCGCCTCGACCTCGCCGACTACCGGCGTCCCGACCCGGCCACCATTCCGGCCAAGGCCAAGGCGGCCGGCCTCTACATGATCTGCACCATCTCCAAGCATAAGGCCGAGCGCAAAGGCTATGCGGACGCGATGATGCTCGACTGGCGCGGCCAGGTCGCCGAATGCACCGGCGCCAACATCTTCTTCATCAGGGACGGCAAGATCCACACGCCGACGCCCGATTGCTTCCTCGACGGCATCACGCGCAAGACCGTCATCGATCTCGCCCGGCGCCGCGGCATCGAGGTGGTCGAGCGGCGCATCATGCCGGACGAACTCGACGGCTTCTCGGAATGCTTCATCACGGGAACCGCGGCCGAGGTGACGGCGGTCTCCGAGATCGCGCGCTGGCGCTTCACCGCCGGCGCGATCACCCACCGGCTGATGGACGACTACACCGCCGAGGTGCAGCCCAAGGGCAAGGCAGCGGCGGCGTAAGCGATCTCACTGCGCGGCTTCGGACCGGCGTGGCGCCGGCGCCCAGCGGTCGGCCGCGGCATCGTCCGCCTGGCGGGCCTCGACCCAGCGGACGCCGCCGTCCCGCTCCTCGCGCTTCCAGAACGGCGCCCGGGTCTTGAGGTAATCCATCAGGAACTCGGCAGCCGCGAACGCGTCCTGCCGGTGCGAAGCCGCGGTGACCACCAGGACGATGTTCTCGCCCGGCTCGATGCGGCCGTAGCGGTGAACCACGGTCACGCCGAGCAGCCGCCAGCGCGCGTTCGCCGCCTCGACGTGGCGGGCGATCTCGGCTTCGGCCATGCCGGGATAGTGCTCGAGCGTGAGGGCGGCGATCGGCTCGCCCGCCTCGGTGCCGCGGCATACTCCCGTGAAGGTGACGACGGCCCCGACGTCGGTGCGGCCGCGGCTCAGCGCCGCGACTTCCGCGTTGGCGTCGAAATCCTCGTGCTGCAGCCGGACGCTCATGGGCATGCGTCTTTCATCGCGTCGCGCGTCATCCCCCGGTCATGGGCGGGAAGAAGGCGATCTCGCGCGCGCCGGCGATCGGCGCCTCCGACTTGACGTGGGTGCGGTCGATCGCCGCGCGGACCACGCGCGGATTGGCGAACGCGTGGGCATATTCCTCGCCGCGGCCGGCAAGCCACGTCATCAGCTCGCCGACGGTGGCGATGCCGGCGGGCGCCTCGATCTCCTCCTCGGGCTTGCCGACCCGCTCGCGCACCCAGGCGAAATACAGAATCTTCACGCTCACTCCTCGATCAGGTGGCGGACGCCGGCGCGGAAATAGTCCCACCCGGTGTAGAGCGTCAGCAGGGCGGAGAGCCACAGCAGCGTAAGCCCGGTCAGGGTGACGACCGGCACGATGCGGTCGCCGGCCTCGCCCGCCAGCAGGAACCCGATGGCCACCAATTGGGCAGTGGTTTTCCACTTGGCAAGCCGGGTCACCGGCACGCTGACGCGTAGCTCGGCCAGGTATTCGCGCAGGCCCGAGACGAGAATCTCGCGGCACAGAATGACGATCGCCGCCCACAGCGACCAGCCTTTGATCGTGCCGTTGGCGGCGAGCATCAGCAGGCACGACGCCACCAGAAGCTTGTCGGCGATCGGATCGAGCATGCGCCCGAACGTCGAGAGCTGGCCCCAGGCGCGGGCGAAATAGCCGTCGAAGAAATCGGTGATGCCGGCGGCGATGAAGATCACCAACGCGACCCAGCGGAGCCACAGGCCGCCCTGCAGGATGTCCGACCCGTACATGCAGGCGACGACCGCCGGCACGGCGGCGATGCGCGCATAGGTCAGCATGTTCGGCACCGAGAAGGTGCGCGTTTGCGAGGGCGGATTCGAAACCGTCGTCATAAGCGCAAGGAACACCGGCCCTGCCGGGGCGTCAACCCGCGCGGGAGCTTTGTCCGCTCACCTTCATGCGAGGCCGATGAAACTTTCCGAGACATGCGTCATCCGGGCGTGCCGTGGAAGAAATCGTAGACCTTGCGCGCGGTCTCCGCGCTGATGCCGGGGACCTGCTGCAGGTCGGTGACGGAGGCGCGTTCGATCGCCTTGAGGGTGCCGAAGTGGCGCAGCAGGGCGCGCTTGCGGGTCGGGCCGATGCCGGCGATTTCCTGAAGCCCGGCCTCGCGCAGGTCGCGCTTGCGCCGTTGCCGATGCGACCCGACCGCGAAACGGTGCGCCTCGTCGCGCAGCCGTTCGACGAAGTAAAGCACCGGATCGCGCGGCTTGAGCTTGAACGGCTCTCGCCCGGGCATGAAGAACGTCTCGCGGCCGGCGTCGCGCTCTGGCCCCTTGGCGATCGCGACGATCGGCACGTCGCGGATGCCGAGCGATTCGAGCGTCTCGCGCGCGGCAGTGAGCTGGCCGAGCCCGCCGTCGATCAGCACGAGGCCGGGCCAGGGGGACTCGTCCTCGGGCTCGTGCGACGGCTCGGCCAGCCCGGTCTGCGGCGGCTCGGCGAACCCGCTGGCCGGAACCGGCTGCGCGGGCAAGCCTGCCTCCTCGGCGCCTGCACGCGGCGCTTCGGCGATCAGCCGCTTGAACCGGCGGGTGAGCACCTCGCGCATCATGCCGTAGTCGTCGCCGGGCTGAAGCGCGGCGGAGCGGATGTTGAACTTGCGATAGTGGTTCTTGCGAAAGCCCTCCGGCCCCGCGACGATCATGGCGCCGACCGCGTTGCTGCCCTGGATGTGGCTGTTGTCGTAGATCTCGATGCGCCGGGGCGGCCGCGGCAGGCCGAAGGTCGCGGCGAGTGCGCCGAGCAGCCGCTGCTGCGAGGAGGTCTCCGCGAGCTTGCGGCCGAGCGCCTCGCGCGCGTTGGCGAGCGCGTGCTCGACCAGGTCCTTCTTCTCGCCGCGCTGGGGCACCACGACCTCGACCCGGCGGCCGCTCTTGACGCCGAGCGCTTCGGCGATCAGCGCGCGGTCGGTGACGTCGTGGGAGACCAGGATGCAGCGCGGGCACGGCTTGTCATCATAGAACTGGGCGATGAACGCGCCGAGCACGTCCTCGGGGCCGAACGAGCGGTCGGCGCGGGGAAAATAGGCACGGTTGCCCCAGTTCTGGCCGGTGCGGAAGAAGAACACCTCGACGCAGGAAAAGCCGCCCTCCTG
>DASZJC010000028.1:0-3835 GCA_035948495.1 Xanthobacteraceae bacterium
GTCGAGCACGCCCGCATAGGCATCGGTCCCGGTGCGCAGCATCACGTGCACCGGATTGATCCGCCCGAGCGAGGGATATTTGCTCTTCGCGCCCTGCGGGCCGGTGTGGTCGAAATTGAGCGCGAGCGAGATCACCTTGCCCCGCCGCACCAGCCGCGCGGCGGCGACGATGTCCTCGGCGCTCGTGTAATTGAGCGTGCCGATCTCGTCGTCCGGGCCCCATTTGCCCCAGTTCTTGTATTTCTCCGCCGCCTCGCGAAGGTCCTGCCGCGTGAGCTTCCTGCCGGCCATGAACTATCCCTCCTAGGGAACCAGTAGAAATAGAGCGAATAGCGAGTAGCGAGTAGTAAAGCAGTTCTGTGCGCTATTCGCCATTCGCTCCTTCTGCTATTCGCTATTCGCTATTCGCTATTCGCGTCATGACGAGAACTCCCGATGCGCATCATCGATATCCGCGAACGCGCGGTCCCGCTGCGCTCGACCTTGCGCAACTCGAGCTTCGACTTTTCCGAGATGACCACCTCGATCGTCGCGGTGATCACTGACGTCAAGCGCGACGGGCGGCCGGTAGTCGGGTTCGCGTTCAATTCGACCGGCCGCTACGCCTGCGGGGCGCAGATGCGCGAGCGGTTCATCCCGCGCATCCTCGGCGCCGATCCCGATTCGCTGCTCGATGATGCCGGCACCAATCTTGCGCCCGGGAAGATTCTCGCCGTCATGCTGCAGCGGGAAAAATCGGGCGGCCACAGCGAGCGCTCGATTCCCATCGGCACGATCGAGGTGGCGGTGTGGGATGCCGTGGCGAAAATCGCCGGCGAGCCGCTGCACCGGCAATTGGCACGGCGCTTCAACGGCGGCGCCGCGGCCGACAAGGTGTTCTGCTACGTGGGCGGCGGCTGGTACTGGCCGGGCCAGACGGTTGCCGACCTCAAGGAGGAGATGCGCCGGCATCTCGCTGCCGGGTACACCATGGTGAAGATGAAGGTCGGCGGCCTGCCGCTTGCCGAGGACGTGCGCCGGGTCGAGGCGGTGCTCGCGGTCGTCGGGACGGGCTGCGCCGTTGCGGTCGACGCTAATTGCAAATTCGCGCGCGAGGAGGCGCTCGCCTATGCCAGGGCGCTCGCGCCCTACGGCCTGCGCTGGTTCGAGGAGCCGTGCGACCCGCTCGACTACGCGCTGCTGGCGGAAATCGCGGCCGTCTACGCGCCGCCGCTCGCCACCGGCGAGAACCTGTTTTCCACGCAGGACGTCGAAAACCTCGCGCGCTTCGGCGGCCTGCGTGCCGACCGCGACGTCATCCAGGTCGATCCGCCCCAGGCCTACGGCATCGGCCAATACGCCCGCACGGTCGCCATGCTGGAACGGCGCGGCTGGCGGCGCGGTTCGCTGTTTCCGCACGGCGGAAATCAAATGTCGCTCGCGCTCGCGGCCGGGTTCGGGCTCGGCGGCGCGGAATCCTACCCGGGCGTGTTCGGCGATTTCGGCGGCTTTGCCGACGACGCGCGGCTCGAGGGCGGTTATCTGACGCTGTCCGACCGGCCGGGCATCGGATTCGAAGGGCAATCGGCGCTCTACCGGCTGATGCGGGAGCTGGCCGACCTCTGACCGCCCGGCGGGGCGATTCTGCTCCGATGAATCTCCGCGCGCGTGACTTATATGTCACAGCCTTGCGGTTGCACCGATGCTAGTGTCCCGCAAACGGCAGGTGCGACTCCACGGGGCAGCGGGGTCGCGCCGCGCTGAAACAGGGCCGTCATGACAAAGCTCCTGCTCGCAGGCGTGACGCTTGCCGCCTTGGCCGTCGGCGGCCAGGCGATGGCAGCCGATCTGCCGGCCGCGCCGGTCTACAACGCGGTGACGCCGATCTACGACTGGACCGGCTTCTACGTCGGCGCGAACGGCGGCTACAGCTGGGGAAATTCTTCGACCGGCTTTACTCTCGCCGGGTTTGCGCCGTTCTCGGGGTCGGAACACATGAACGGCTGGGTCGCCGGCGGCCAAGCCGGCCATAACTGGCAGTTGAACAGCAATTTCGTCTTCGGGGTCGAGGCCGACATCCAGGCCGCCGCGCAGGACAGTACCTTCAACGCTGCGTCCGGCCCGATCTGCGCGACCACGATTTTAATCTTGAGCACGACGACATGCACGACCGCCGCCACGAGCTTCGAGCAGAAGCTGCCGTGGTTGGGCACCGGCCGCCTGCGCCTGGGATTCCTGCCGGCCGACCATTGGATGCTCTATGTGACGGGTGGAGCGGCGTTTGCCCAAGTCGACAGCAGCGTCTCGGTCAGCACGACGACGACGGCGACGACAGTGCCCTTAGGATCGACGACCACGACCGCGATCGCTGCCGCGAACGCCAGCACCACGCGGGCTGGCTGGACCGCCGGGGGCGGGGCCGAGTGGGTGCTCTCCGGCCCGTGGACCGCCAAGCTCGAATATCTGTTCGTGGATCTCGGGACCTTCACCTATACCTACACCTTGCTTGGCGTTCCGGTCCTCACCGCCAGCTCGCGCGTGACCGACAACATCGTGCGGGTCGGGCTGAACTACCGGTTCGGCGACGGACCGGTTGTCGCAAGCTACTGACGGCGCCCGCCGAAGTCGGGGCAAAGCGGTTTGGGGGCTAGGGCGCAGTGCGCCCAAGGGGGGTTGGCGGCGGCCGGCAAAACCGGGCCGCGGGAGAGCGTGATGGTGTCGTCCGGGCTGATCCCGGCAGGTGTTTGCACTTTGTCGACCATGGCCCGATTTGTCCCGGACCGTGGCAGATATGTCACACCTTTTGTGGGCCTTGCGTGCTAGAGATGAGCTTAAGGCGGGGCCCCGGGGGCTCCGGATCTTCGGGTGCGGCGGGCTGGGCAGTCGGCCGCTTTTAGACAGGGGACGGTCATGAAGAAGTTGCTTGGAAGTATCGCGATCCTCGCTCTGGCAATGCCGCTGGCCGCGCAAGCGGCCGATCTGCCGGCTGCGCCGGTTTACAAGGCGCCCGTCTATGTGCCGCCGCCGTCCGATTGGACCGGCTTCTACATCGGCGGCGATATCGGCGGCCGGTGGTCGAATTCGACCTGGAGCACGACGTGCCTTGAGACGGGGCAACCTGGTACCGCCTGCACCACCGCTCCGGCTGATGCACTCATTCGATTCGCTACCAACAACCCCACCACGTTCAACAGCACGTCGTTCAAGGGCGGCGGGTATGCCGGGTATAATTGGCAGGTGAACCCGGTGTGGGTCGTCGGCGTCGAAGGCGACTGGCAGTGGGCGAACAACTCGACCACGGTTTCCGGAATCCCCGGTGCCGAGAACCTCACCGTCATCGGAGCCCCGGGGCTCGACACCTCGACCGTGAAGCAGACTTGGGACGCGAGCGCCCGTGGCCGCGTGGGCTACCTCGTCGCCCCCTCCTGGATGGTGTTCGGGACCGGCGGCGTGGCCTTCACCAACGTCCAAGCCAGCGCACACTGCGGCACGCTGTTCCCGGTCGGCTGGTGCGGACAGGCCGCCAATATCGGCCGCACCGACACGGCGAGCTTTGATCGCGTCGGCTGGACCGCCGGAGCCGGCGTCGAGGGCATGATTGCGCCGAATTGGCTCGCCCGCATCGAGTATCGCTACGCCAACTACGGCAACAACATGAGCTTCACCTTGCTGCAGGGGCCAGCGAGCAACATCGACGCGATCTCCGGCAACCTGAAGCTCCAGGACCAGAGCGTGACGGTGGGCATCGCCTACAAGTTCGGCGGCCCGGTGGTCGCTCGCTACTGATCGCCGATCGCAACCTGAACGACATCAGCCCCGGGCTTCGGCCCGGGGCTTTTCGTTGGCGGACCACGGT
>DASZJC010000029.1:0-1715 GCA_035948495.1 Xanthobacteraceae bacterium
TCGCTGCGCTTCCTCAAAGCCGCGGGCCTGCCGGTGGTGGACGCGCGGCTGGTCGGCTCGGTTGACGCGGCCGAAGCGGCGGCCGCCGCGCTCGGTTTCCCGGTCGCGCTCAAGGTCGCCGCGGACGACATCCTGCACAAAAGCGACGTCGGCGGGGTCGCGCTCGGGCTCAAGTCGCTGCCAGCGCTGCGCGAGGCCTATGCGGCGATGGCCGCCGGCGTGGCGGCGAAGACCGGCCGGCCGGTCGAGACCTTCCTCGTCGCGCCGATGATCGCCGACGGCGTCGAGACCGTGCTCGGCGTCCATCGCGATCCGGTGTTCGGCCCGGTGGTGATGTTTGGGCTCGGCGGCATTTTCGTCGAGGCCCTGGGCGACGTGGTATTCCGCGCCGCCCCGATCGGCCGCGACGAGGCGCACCGGATGATCCGCGGGATACGGTCGTTCCGCATTCTCCAGGGCGTGCGCGGCCGCCCGCCGGCCGATATCGATGCGCTCGCCGCGGCGCTCGCCCGCCTCTCGGTGATCGCCGCCGCCCACGCCGACACGATCGAGAGCATCGACGTCAACCCGTTCTTGGTGCGCGCCAACGGGCAGGGCGCCGTTGCGCTCGATGCGCTGGTGATTCCGCGGAAGGCGAGCGAATAGCGAATAGAATGTCGGCGGTCATCGGGTGCTACTATTCGCTACTCGCAATTCGCTATTCGCCGGGTAAAACCCATGCAAGAGCATCGGACGGATAATCCCACCGATTTGTTCAGACAACTGCGCGGCAAGTCGCCCGAGGAGGCGAAGTTCTTCTGGTCGGGCGGCCCGACCGAGGTCGCCGAGCGCACCTGGTTCCAGTCGGTGTTCAGCGGCGCCACCGGGTTCGAGACCGACGAGGGCGTGGTGCTGGTCGATTCCGGCATGGTGCAGCTCGGGCCGAAGCTTGCGGCACTACTGCGGCAGAAGACCGATGCGCCCATCCACACGGCGATCTTCACCCACGGCCACGTCGACCACGCGTTCGGCCTCGCCGCGTTCCTCGTTCCCGGCCAGAAGCCGCCGCGGGTCATCGCCCATCGTGCCGTGGCGGAGCGCTTTGCCCGCTACGAGCGCACGCCGCGCCACAATGCCGCGCTCAATGCGCGCCAGTTCGGCGGCGCCGTGCACGAGGCGGAGACGAGCCAGAAGTTCGACAACTTCAAACGCCCGCCGGTCATGCCCGATACGCTCTACGACGACGAGCTGACCGTCGAGGTCGGCGGCGTGCAGTTCGACATCCGGCACGGCCGCGGCGAGACCGACGACCATTCTTACGTCCATTGCGCCGAGCGCGGCGTGCTGTGCTCCGGCGATTTCTTCATCTGGTCGGTGCCGAATGCCGGCAATCCGCAGAAGGTCCAGCGCTATCCGTGGGACTGGGCGAACGCGCTGCGCCGGATGGCGGTGCTCAATCCGCGCTCGCTCTGCCCCGGCCATGGCGGGCCGGTGGTCGACGATGCGCCGCGGGTCGCGCGCATGCTCACCGAGACCGCCGACTATCTCGACGCGCTCGTCGAGCAGACCATCGCGGCCATGGAGGCCGGTTCGCCCCCGCACGTCGACATCGTGCGCTCCGTCGAGGCCCCGCAAAGCTCCTCGCCGTGGCTGCAGCCGGTCTACGACGAAGCGGAGTTCATCGTGCGCAACGTCATCCGCTATTACGGCGGATGGTGGAGCGGCCGGCCGAGCGA
>DASZJC010000030.1:0-13273 GCA_035948495.1 Xanthobacteraceae bacterium
CTTGAGGCCGACCATCACCTGCGGCTTCGATTCCTGCACGTGGGTGTGCAGGCCGACGCCGTACTCGCGCGCGAGCGCGGCGCAGTCCTGCATGAACTTGTCGGAGCAGTGGTGCGGGATGGTCGGCGCCACCGCCGGCCGCACCAGGTCGCGATCGACGTTCCAGCCGTGCAGCGATTGCCGGATCGCGTTGACGGTCGTGTCGCCGGGCGCGAGCCGCAGCCGCTCGGTCTCCTTCTGCAGGGCCGGCGGCATGGCGTCGAGCAGGCCCGGAATCGCCTGATAGAAGCTGAACTCCGCCACCATCGGCGCCAGCACGGCGCGCAGTCCGGCGTCCGCATAGGCGCGCGCGCAGGCGGCGAGCCCGTCGACGCTCGGCACCGGAAACTCGACGCACAGGTCGTAGCAGGCGGTGCAGCCTTTGAGCAGCATCTCGAGCGCGCCCACGTAGGTGCTCAGATATTTGTCTTCGAGCGTGCGGCTGCCCGCGAGCCAAGGGTTCGCCGCGAGCAAAAGTTCGAGCGTCCAGCGGTCGCCCAGGCCTTTGCTCAAGTTGCCGTGGCCGTGGGTGTGGGCATTGATCAGCCCCGGATGCATGAGCTTGCCGCGCCCGTCGATCGCGACGGCGTCCGCGGGCGCCGCAAGCCCCGGCGGTCCGATCTCGGCGACGGCGTCCCCGACGATCAGCACGTCGGCGAGATCGGCGCGGGGCCGGCCGGCGTCGACCAGCCGGCTGCCGCGAATGATGGTTGCGCGCATCTGCGTCATGGCTCACCCCGTCACAATGTTTGTTTGTCCACGTCGATCGCCCAGGGGAAGAACACCCGCTCGACGATCACCACCGCCTGGAACAGGACGATGCCCATCAGCGAAAGCAGCACGAGCGCGCCCCACGCCAGCGGGACCTTGAAGAACGCGGTCGAGGTCACGATCAGATAGCCGAGGCCGCGATCGGCGTTGACGAACTCGCCCACCACCGCGCCGACGACCGAAAGGGTGATCGCCGCCTTGAGGCCGCTGAACACGAACGGCACCGCGTAGGGCAGGCGGATGCGCCAGAGCTCGCGCCAGCGGCTCGCCTTGCAGGCGCGGCCCAGCTCGATCAGCTCGGGCGGCACCGCGGTGATGCCGGCGGCGATCGACAGCACCAGCGGAAAGAACGCAACCAGGAACGTCACCACCACGCGCGGCAACTCGTTGCTGCCGAAGATCACCACCAGGATCGGCGCCAGCGCCACCTTGGGAATCGACTGGGTCAGCACCAGCAGCGGATAGACGGCGTTGGCGATCAGCGGCGATGAAGTGATGAGCACCGCGAGCGGCAGGCTGATGACCGCCGACGCCGCGAACCCGAGCAGCACCGTCTCGCTGGTCGCGAGCGTATGCATGAGCACGGGGCCGGCCAGCTGGGCCGTGTCGGTGAAGATCGCCGAAGGCGTGGGCACCAGGTAGGCCGGCACGTGGAAGACGCGGCACATCAGTTCCCACAGCGCGACAAAGATCGCCAGCGCGCCGACCGGCTGCGCGACGTCGGCCACCCAGCGCGCCCGCGGCCGCGTCTTAGCCGGCGCGTGCATGGCGGGCACCGAAGATGAGTTCGCGGATGCGGTGGGTGGCCTGCTGGAACTCGCGCCGCGCCTCCATGTCGAAGTCGCGCGGCCGCGGCAGGTTCACCTCGACGATTTCGGCGACGCGGCCCGGCCGCGCCGACATCACCACCACCCGGTCGGCGAGCAGCACCGCCTCCGGGATCGAATGGGTGACGAACAGGATGGTCTTCGGCCGCTCGCGCCAGATGCGCATGACCTCGATGGTCAATTCCTCGCGGGTGAGCGCGTCGAGCGCGCCGAACGGCTCGTCCATCAGCAAAATGTCGGGCTCGTGCACCAGCGCCCGGCAGATGCCGGCGCGCTGCTGCATGCCGCCGGACAATTCGCGCGGATATTTGCCCTCGAAGCCGGTGAGCCCGACGAGCGCCAGCAGGTCGAGCGCGCGGGCGCGGCCGGCGGCGTCGAGCCGGCCCATCATGTCGAGGGGAAACAGCACGTTGTCGAGGACGGTCGCCCACGGCAGCAGGGTCGGCGCCTGGAACACGATGCCGGTGTCGGCGCGCGGCTCGGTCACGGCCGAGCCGGCGATCGAGATCGTGCCGGCGGTCGGCGCCACCAGGCCGGCAACCAGCCGCAGCAAGGTGGACTTGCCGCAGCCCGACGGCCCGACCAGGCAGACGAACTCGTTGCGCCGCGCCTGCAACGAGGCGTCGGCGAGCGCCGCCACCTCCTCGCCGCCGCGCGACACGAAAGTTTTCGCGACGTGCTCGAGCACGATCACGCGAGCACCACGGCTTGCCGCATCACTGGGGCGGGACCAGCGACGTGTCGAACGCCTGGTTGGGATCCCATTTCGCGTCGAGGTCCTGGGATTGCGCGACCGTCTGCCACGTGAAGGCGAGCCGGTCGGGGGATTCCTTGCCCCAGCCGTACTTCTGCTCGTGGTCCGTATAGACGAACGCCATCACCGCCTTGACGCTGTGCACGCAATCGTCGAAGGCGACTTCCGGCACTTTTTGTATGTGCATCTTGCACGCTTCCTCCGGGTTGTCGCGCGCCCAGTCGAACGAGCGCTTGACCGCCTTGAGGAACCGCCGCGTCAGGTCGGGCCGCTGCGCGATGGTCTCGTCGGTCGCGACGATCGAGGCGGCGAAAATCTTGAACCCGACCTGCACGAACGGAAGCGCGACGATCTCTTCGCCCGCGGCCTTGGCGGCTTTGTTGATGTAGTAGTAATGGATGGAATAGAACGGCGCGGCGTCGATGTTCTTGGCGATCAGCTGCCCGGCCATCGCGGCGCCGTCCATGTTCACCCAGACGATCTTGCTCGGGTCGGTGCCGGATTTCTCCGCCACCTTGGGGAAGTAGAACTTGTGGCTGTTGCCCGGCGTGATGCCGATCTTCTTGCCTTCGAGCCCCTTGAAGCTGGTGATGCCGGAACTCTTGAGCACGAACAGCGAGTGCGGCGACTGGGTGTAGAGCACCGCGATGGTCTTGACCGGCACGCTCTGGCGCGCCCGCGCGGTCATCACCGCGGCAACGTCGGCGACCCCGAAGTCGAACGCGCCGCCCGCGAGCTTGGTGACCGTGTCGCCGGAGCCGTAGCCGCGGGTGATGGTGACGTCGATGCCTTCCTCGGCAAAAATGCCCTTCTGCCAGCCGCCGTAATACATGGCGTGCTCGCCCGACGGGAGCCAGTCGGTCTGGAAGCGAACCTTGTCGCCGGCGCAAGCGCGGCCGGCGGCGGCGAGCGGCGCAATCGCGACGAGGATCAGCGCCAATGCACGTGCTGGATGTTGCATGAGGTATTCTCCTGCGCCCGGCAAGGTTCAGGGGGAACGGCATTATACCAGACGAGGTCCGCCGTTCGACCCACGTGCGGGGTTGCGCACAGGAGGCGCAGAGCCCGACGCGGACAAGCCGGCCTCGTCGGGCGGGTCGGGGATGTGGAAGCGGCTTCGGCCTTAAGGGATCTTGCGGCGGCTACAGCGTATCGACGCCGGCGGCCTGCCGCATGCGGTCAGCGATGCGGCAATTGAAACTCGACGCCAATATCCCGGTCTTTGCGCCATTTGACGCGGCACGAAAGGGTCGACCGTGCGTCCTCGAAGACGAGGTCGAACGTGTCCGGAAGCGAAGCCGGAAAGGGCACTTCGAGCCGCGCGCCGATGCTCGAGAAGTTCCGCACGACGCAGTTGATTCGCCTGGCCCCGACGCAGGAAATCACGGCGGCCTGCGAAGAGATCGCCCTCGACCTTGTCCTACGCTCGTTCATCGCCCGCCCCGCTGCACGAATGAAGAAAGATAATGGCGGCCTGGTTTCCAGATGCTTAATCGCGCGTCGATGCCGTTCGGCGGTCCGATCTTACCGATTCCGCCATACGCACGGTTGTGTCCGCTGCAAAGCACATACGGATTGTCGCCTGTGCTCGGCGGGATCGACCCGGGGCGAGTGAAGAAAAGGGCGTATTACACGCGCTCCGGCATGGACCGCACCGTCCGATTGTCCAGCTTCGGCCTCATGACGGCGCGTGCGCAACTTCCTGTCCAATCGCTCTGCAATGGTCACAAGTCTTTATTAAAAAGGACCTGATTTATTTCCGGGCGGCGGCTCCATGCTGCCGATGGTCGCCCGGGAACATCGAATGCCCATGCCGGCCGATATCGACGATGTGATCGAAGTACCGGCCAGCGAGCGGCGCGACGACGTTCGCGTCATCGTCAATCTTCCCGGCCGCTACATGCTGGCGAACAAACGCAACCTCAAGGGCGACCGTTGCGAGTTCGCCTGCCGCATCGTCAACGTGTCGCTCTCCGGAATGGCGTTGGCGGCGCCCGTGCCGGGCCCCGTCGGCGAGCGTGTCATCGTCTACAGCGAACTGTTCGGCCGGCTGCATGGCGCGATCACCCGGCTGATAAGCAACGGCTTCGTCATGTCGATCGCGGCAAGCCCGCAGACGCGCGAGAAGCTGGCGTCGAAGCTCGACTGGCTCGCCAAGCAGAAGGACGCGCCCGAGCTGCCGGACAGCCGGCGGCACGCCCGGGTGGTGCCGAAAAACCCGATGGCGACACTCCTGCTGGCGGACGGCTCGATTACGACCTGCCTGGTGATCGATTTTTCCGATTCCGGAGTTGCCATCTCGGCCGACCTCTATCCGACGCCCGGCACCCCGCTCGCGGTAGGCAAGATGGTAGGGCGCGTCGTGCGGGGTTTTGCCGAGGGGTTCGCCATCGAATTCACCGAGAAGACCAGTCTCACGGAGGTCGAGCGAAGGCTCGCGAGCGGCGACCCGTCCTCGCTCCGCTCCGGGAAGACATTGTTTCGCCAGTGAAAACTTCTCCTTGCCCGGCCGGCCGCATCCTCTGCGCCGTCCTCAAAACAGCCTTTATATAGAGGTCTGATTTACCGGACGGGCGCATAATGCGGTGCCCGCCGCGACCGTGCCAGGCCGATGAACGCCATTCTGATCAAGATTTTTGCCACTGCGCTGGCGCTGAGCCAGGTGACCACCCGGCCGGACGCGGTGAAGACGCACTTCGACCCGGTGGGCGACCGGGACGAGATCGTGCAGATCTTGCGCGACGGCTGCGCCCATATGCGCAAGGCGTTCGATATCGAGGACATCAACCTCGACGACCTGATCTCGACCGCCATGACGGACCCGCAGGCGGCGGCGGGCATCAAGTCGTTCCACGGGCTCGAGTTCACCAGCCTGCAGGCGGCGTATCGCCAATTCTGCGGCAACGAGCCGGTCGACAATGCGACGTTCGACATCGGCGAGATCGTCGGCTTCTACAACAAGGCGGTCGCCGACCTTCCCGACCACACCAAGCTCAAGGGGTTGAAGCTCTCCGGCCTGACCACCGTGCTCGACGGCAAGGGCCAGCCGTTCGCCGAAATGTACGAGCCCGAGCAGCGGCGTATCCGGGTCGCGCTCGACGAGATTCCCGAGCAGGTGCGGCGGGCCTTCGTGTCCGCGGAGGACAAGCGCTTCTTCCAGCATCACGGCGTCGACGAGCGCGGATTGATCCGCGCGTTCGTGGGCAATCTGGCGCAACCGCGCCGCCCCCAGGGCGGCTCCACGATCACCCAGCAAGTGGCCAAGAACCTGCTGGTGGGCGACGACGTGACCTACGAGCGCAAGATCCGCGAGGTGCTGGTCGCCTCGCGCATCGAGCAGACGTACACCAAAGCGGAGATCCTCGAGCTTTATCTCAACTCGATCTACCTCGGCCGCGCCGCCTGGGGCGTCGAGCTTGCGGCGCGCAGCTATTTCGGCAAGTCCGCCAAGGCGCTCACCCTGGTGGAAGGGGCGCTGCTGGCCGGATTGACCAAGGGCCCGAACTACTTCGGTCCCGATCGCCATCCCGATCGCGCGCGCGAACGCCTGGCCTATGTGCTCAACCGGATGCGCGAAGACGGCGCGATCGGCGCCGACGAGATGAAGCAGGCGGCCGCCGCGCTGCCGACGCTGGTCGCGTACCAGCGGCCGCAACGGGACGACGGCTTCTATTTCGTCGATCACCTCGGCCACGAAGCCAAGGCGCTGGCCGGAATCGACAGCCTCACCGGCGGATCCTACACCGTGCGCTCGACCCTCATCCCCGAGTTGCAGCGGACGGCCGAGGCGGCGCTGCAGGAAGGCCTCGCGCGCTACGAACTCAACACCGGCCGCGTCCGCTTCGCGGGTGCCGAGACGAACCTCGCCGACGCCGTCCGCCGCATCGACACCGAGAATGCCAAGAGCAACCCGGGGGACGGCGCGAAGCCGCAACGTCCCGCGTGGCAGCAGGCGCTCGAAGCCGCCCGCCTGCCGCTCTACGACGTGCACTGGCCGGCCGCGATCGTGCTCGACAAGGGTCGCGGCAAGAATACCGGGGCGATCCGGGTGGGGCTCTCCGATGGCCGCATCCTGGCGCTTGCCGGCGCGGGCGCCGGCGTGCGGCGCGCGCTCAATGCGTATGACGTGGTCTACGTGCGCGTGACCGAGGGCAAGGGAAGAGAGGCGCGGGCGGAGCTGCGGGTGCGGCCGACCGTCCAGGGTGCCGCGGTGGTTCTCGAGAACAAGACCGGGCGCATCCTTGCCATGGCGGGCGGGTTTTCATACCGGCTGAGCCAGCTCAACCGCACCACCCAGGCGCGGCGCCAGCCGGGGTCCGCCCTCAAGCCGATCACCTACCTGGCGGCCCTGCGCAGCGGCCTGCAGCCCAACACGCTCGTGCTCGACACGCCCGTGACGCTCCCGCCGATCGGCAATCCGGATTACGCGCGCGAGCGGGATTACTGGACGCCGAAGAACTACGACGGCGGCAGCTCCGGCGTGCTCACCTTGCGGCGGGCGCTCGAAAATTCGAAGAACCTGGTGACCGCTCGGCTGCTCGACGGCGGCATCGATGCGGCACCCGAGGAGAGCCTCGACCGCGTCTGCGAAATCGCCATGGAGGCGCAGCTTTATTCGCAGTGCGTGCGCTATTATCCGTTCGTGCTCGGAGCGCAGCCGGTCCGGCCGATCGACATGGCGGCGCTCTATGCGGCCATCGCCAACGAGGGCGAGCGACCCGCTCCGTACGCGATCGAGGCGATCGCGCGGGATGGCCAGCCGGTCTATCAGCACCCGCCCGTATCCGCGGCCTCGATCGGGCCGAGCGACCACGCCTCGTTCTATCAGCTCAGGACCATGTTGCAGGGCGTCGTCGAGCGCGGCACCGCCCGCTCGATTCGCCAGCTCGCCCCCTACGTGGGCGGCAAGACCGGCACCAGCGATCAGGAGAACGACGCGTGGTTCGTCGGCTTCACCAACGAGGTCACGGTGGCGGTGTGGGTCGGCTACGACAACGCCGACGGCAAGCGCCGCACGCTCGGCGCGGGCGAGACCGGCGCCAAGGTCGCGCTGCCGATCTTCACCTCGATCGTCGAGGGCGTATGGGCCTCCTATGCGCCCAAGACGGTGCTCAACCCGCCCTCGAGCGAGGCCAAGCGCCAGCTCGTCGACCTGCCGATCGATCTTTCCACCGGCGACGTGCTGGCAAAGGCGGGCCCGCGCGCGTTCGTCGAGCACTTCCGGCGCGACGCCGGCGGCGAGGTGGCCGATACGCAGTATCGCCTGGTCTCGCGCGAGGACGCCTTCGCCTCCCGCGAGGTCGATCCGCGCGACGGCGAAGCGCTCGGCGGCTGGTTCGGCGGCTACGACAACGGGCGCAACTATCAGGTGCCGCAATGGCGCGAGCCGCCGCGGGCGGCGGCGCCGCCGTGGGGCGGCCTGTTCGGCGGCCGCTCCTGGTGGGACGATGACACGGCACGGCGGCGTACACGCCGGGTCGATCCGGATTACCCGTGGGGCGGCCGCGGCCTCAACTGACGCGACCCATGACGTCGATGCACCGCGCGATCGCGCTTCTCGTCGTTCTGCTGACCTGCGCGGCGGCCGCCGCCGCGGACGACTTCGCCATCGAAGAGGTGACCTCGCTCGGCGCCGCCGGCATCGACCAGCTCAAGCCTCGTGTCATCGCGTTCACCGATCATCGCAAGGGCGACTTGGCCGATCCGGTCACCGGCCTCATCCGCTTCGAGGACTGGGCGCGCGTGCGGCCGGTGCAGAAGCAGTTCCTCAGCCTCTATCCGGCCTACGTCGAGCCGATCGTCGACGTCACCGTCGAAGGGGTGACCAAGCCGACGATCGAGAAGCTGCAAATGTACGTGGCCGAGGCGCGTTTCATGATCGACAAGCCGCCGGCCGCCGTCGATCTGACCCGCTACGCGACCTTGCCCTTCCTCGAGCGGATCGATCCGGCGATCACGCATCGGCTGATCACCGCCGCCGACTTGCTGCCGCCGAAGGAGATCGATCCCGCCGTCTACCGGCACCCGGACCGGCCGTGGTGCGAGCCGCGGCCGAACTTGATTTGCATCCAGTCGCATTACCAGCTCGAGGGCAAGCTTCCGGTCGGCATCCGCCTCGTCAACAAGTTGATGGACAGCGAGAAGAAGCTCGCCGACTATCTCGAGTTCCAGAGCGAGTTGCGCGTCCTGCTGCCGGCGGAGATCGATCAGGTCGGCCTCGTCAAGATGACCGGCATCAACTCGCCGGTGACCGGCGCGCTCGAGCAGAACATCTTCTACGTCAACCAAATCCTGCGGTTCGGCAAGTTCCTCGCCGTGTTCCAGCAGCATCCGGCCGATGCCGACAAGACGATCGCCACCGCCTACGTGGCGCTCGCCATCAAGGCGAAGGTGCTGGAGAACAGGAAGGAATACGAGTCGGTTCCGATCCTGCGCAACCTGGTGCCCGCCCAGGTCCTGGTCGGCAACAGCTCGTTCAACAGCGGCAACTCGATCAGCGCCGGGTTGCCCGCCTATGCGCGCAACCAGGTCAAGGCAGTCGCGGCGATCCTGGAGAAGTGACAGCCGTCATGGCCGAGCATGACGGGGGAAGCGTCGCGCTACATCCCGAAGAACGCCAGCATCTCGTCGACCTGGCCGTCGAGCATGGCCTGTCCGCCGATTGCGGGGCAGCCGCAGGCGGCGGCATGGCGCAGCAGCGGCGTCGCGTCCTTGAGCACGACATCGCCGACGACGATGTGCGGATCGAGCTTTCCCAGCGAAGCCGGCAAGCCGTCCAGCGGGTTCATGCCGACCGGCGTTGCGTTGATGAGGACGTCGATGCCCGCGGTCGTCGCCGGCCCCACCCGGATGGTGCAGGCGGGGGCGGCGGCCGCGACCCGCGCCGCGAGCGCGCGGGCCTTGCGCTGGTCGATATCGCACAGGGTGATCGAGGCCGCACCGGCTTCGGCGATCGCGCAGGCGATGGCGCTGCCCGCGCCGCCCGCGCCGATCAGCATGACGTTGCGGCCGGCGACCGAGTGCCCGCGCGTTGCAAGGCCGCGCACGAATCCGCGGCCGTCGAACATGTCGCCGGTCCATTGGCCGTCGGGATCGCGGCGCAGCGCGTTGATGGCGCCGACCTTCTGCGCCGTCGGCAGGATGCGGTCGGCGAATTGCAGCATGCGCGTCTTGTACGGCACGGTGGCGATAATGCCGTCGAGATTGCCGAGCGCCATGATGCCGCGCATCGCCGTCTCGAACGCCGCACCCGGCACGTGGAACGGCACCAGGACGGCGTTGCGGCCGGCGGCGCGGAAGCGCTCGCTGAACACCCGCGGCGAGCCGGTCTGGGCGACCGGATCGCCGACGATGCAATAGAGCCGGGTCGCGCCGTCGAGCATCGGGCGGCCGTCGCTCGTCATGGTCATGGGATGATCGTCGTCAGGCTTGTGAGCTGCGCGCCGATCGTTCAAAATTTTTTCCCAAGTGTCAAATTCCCTCGATGGGGTCGCAGAGCATGGCGCGCGTCTTCCTCACCCACGTGCCCGACATGCTGCGCAATTATTATGGCGAGCGCGCCGTCGCCGCCCTGTGCCAGCTCGGCGACGTGCGCATCAACGACACCGGCCGGGTGCTCGATGCCGATGCGCTGGCGGCGGCCGCGCGCGGCTGCGAAATCGTCGTGTCCGACCGCCAGACGCCCGGACCCGCCGCGTTCTTCCGCAACGCGCCCGATCTCGTCGCTTTCCTGCGCTGCGCGGTCGATATCCGCAACGTCGACGTGGCGGCGGCGAGCGCCGTCGGCGTGCTGGTGACGCACGCGACGCCGGGCTTTGCCGCCTCGGTCGCCGAGATGACGATCGGCTGCATGGTCGATCTCGCCCGCAATGTTTCCGATTCCGTGCTGGTCTATCGCCAGGGCCGCGCGCCCAACGCGCGGATCGGGCGCCAGCTGCGCGGCGCGACCTTGGGGATCATCGGCTACGGTGTTATCGGCCAATATCTCGCTCCGCTCGGCGTTGCGCTCGGGATGAACGTGCTGGTCAGCGATCCCCACAAAGAGGTGACCGGGCCCGGACTGCGCCAGGTTCCCTTCGAGACGTTGCTGGCGGAGGCCGATTACGTCGTCTGCCTCGCGCTCGCGACCGAGGCGACCGAGAACCTGATGGACGCGGCGGCGTTCGCCCGCATGAAGCCCGCCGCGTTCTTCATCAATACGTCGCGCGGCAACTTGGTGGACGAAGCGGCGCTCGCCCGCGCGCTCGATGAGCGACGCATCGCCGGGGCGGCCATGGACGTGGGCCGCGCCGCCGACCAGATGCCCTCGCTGGCGCTCGCGTCCCGGCCCGACGTCATCGCGACGCCGCACGCGGCCGGGCTCACCCCGCAGGCGATCGAGCACCAAGCGTTCGATACGGTGCGGCAGGTCGCCGAACTCGTCGCCGGCCGGATGCCGCCGCATGCCGTCAATGCGGAAGCGGCCACCCGGCTGGCCCGGCTGCGCCAACCATGAGGCGTTCCCCGGGCGCACCGCGCCTGCTCTAGGCGACCGCCCGCCGCAACGTTCCGGCCGCCCAGTTCTTCACGTCGGCCGGCAGCGCCGCGTATTCGCGCATCACGTACTCGGGCGATAGAGCGCGCGACGCGCTTGCTCCGCCTTGTGCCGCGCCGAGGCCGATGCAGGCACCTAGATCGCGCGACCGAGCGACGATCCAATCGCCGAACCGTCGCCGTTCCCGGTCGTAATACGCGAGCGCGGCGTCGAAATCGGGCTCGGCCGCCGCCGCGTCGGCAAGGCAGGCGGCGTCGAGCGCCGCCTTCGTCACCCCAGCGCCGACGTGCGGCCGGGCCACGAACGCCGCGTCGCCTAAGAGCGCCACGCGTCCGAATACCAGCCGCGGCGAGGCGAGATCGAAGATCGCCTGGAAGAACGGCTGTTCCGCGCGCACGAAAACGTCGGCGACTGCCGGCGCCAGCAGCGCGCGCGCGTCGGCCTTCACCGCCGCCGTCACCTCGGGGCGGATGAGCGGCGGCGGCACCTGTTCGTGGCGGCGGCCGCTCGCGTCGGAGTTGAGGTCGGCGAGCATCTGCTCGTCGATCGGGCGATACCAGACGATGTTGTAGTCGCGCCGGCCGGGCCGGATGTCGCCGTCGCGCGCCGGCACCATGTAGGAGATCATCAGCTCGCCGTCGGGGATGCAGAAGGTGAGGTGTTCGCACAGCTCCTCGCGCGCGGCCGGCGTCAGGTCGGCCTCTGAGACGAGCGCGCGCCACGCGATGTAGCCCGCATACTCCGGCTTCACGTCGGGCAGGAACTGCGTACGCACGGTGGAGCGCCCGCCGTCGGCGCCGATCAGAAGGTCGCCGGCGATGCGCGTGCCGTCGGCGAACACCGCGGTCGCGCCGCGCGTGTCCGTCTCGACGCGCTCGAGCGCCATGCCGGGATGATAGTTTGCCTCCGGCAACGCGTCCCTGAGCGGGCGGTAGAGGCGCGCCCACGCGCTCATCACCCGCTCGAGCTTGATCTCGTGCACAGCGCGGCCCCTGCGGTCGCGGCACACATAGGCATGGGTCGCAACGCCGAGCGGCGTGACCACGTCGATGCCGATGCGGGCCATGGCGTCCTTGAGCGCATCGTGGGTGCCGAGCCCGGCGCCGCGGCCGGCGAGATCCTCGGCGATGCGCTCGTAGACATCGACGTCCCACCCGGCCGCGCGCAGCAGGTGCGCGGCGAACAGGCCGCCGAGCGACCCGCCGATGATCAGCGCGCGGCGCCGGCCCATGTCAGCGTCCATCGATCGGCGAAGATTGTGCGCTTGATGTCGGAATCGGGATACCGGAACTCGCGGGATGTGAGTCCGGCCAGGTGTTGGTGCCGATGCGCACGCACCGCACGAGCAAGGCCTGATCGACCTCGGCCATGGCGTCTTCTCCCCCTACACCCGCGTCCCGGCGAGCTGGCGCTTGAACGCCGGCATCACCTCGCGGGCGAACAGGCGGAGCGATCGTGCGGCGTCGGCGAAGCGCATGGTGCCGAACACCATCTGGCCGAGCAGATAATTGATGCCGGTCTCACGCGTGAGGTCGTCGAGATAGGCACGCACCGTCGCCGGCGCGCCCGCGATGCCGTGGCCGATCGCCTGCAATTCCTCGAACGTCTTCGGATAGATACCGGCGAGCACGAAATCGACCGCCGAGCGCTCCCACAGGAAGCCGATGGCCTCGCGCCAGCGCGGGTAGGCGTCGCGCGCGATGCGCTGCGCCTCGCCGTCGCTCTCGGCCACCACGATATGCCGCGTGATGCCGATCATCGGCAGGTCGTCGCCCTTGCGTCCGAGCGCCCCCCACTCGGCGCGGTAACGAATGGAAATGTCGCGGGCGCGCGCCGCCGGACCGAGCGAGACGACGTTGACCCCGCGCGGCGCCGCCCAGCCGATCGCCTCCGGGTTGGGCGCGCCGTACCAGATCGGCGGATGCGGCCGCTGCAGCGGCTTTGCGGTGATCACGAAATCCTTGAAATGGTAGAACCGGCCGTCGAAGTCGAGCACGTCCGCGGCGCAGGCGCGCATCAGCACCTCGAAAGCCTCGTGATACATGGCCTGCGCGGTCGCCGGTTCGACGCCGTAGCGCTGGTGCTCGAGCAGCGCGCCGCCGCGCCCGACGCCGAGCAGCAGGCGGCCGCCGCTCATGTGGTCGAGCATGCAGATTTCTTCATAGAGCCGCAGCGGGTGATGCAGCGGCAGCACGTAGACCAGCGGGCCGAAGCGGATGCGGCGCGTGCGCTGGGCGAGCGCCGCCAGGAACACGCTCGGGCACGGCACCGTGCCGAGCGGCGTCGAATGGTGCTCGGCGAGGTGATAGCCGTAGAAGCCTTCCGCCTCGAGCAATTCGACGAGCTTGA
>DASZJC010000031.1:0-3285 GCA_035948495.1 Xanthobacteraceae bacterium
GGCGGCGCTCAACGCGCGCGGCGGGTGAACAGGTGTAGCCCGGATGGAGCGCAGCGAAATCCGGGGAAGCTGCTCCCGCATTCCGCTTCGCTCCATGCGGGCTACATAGCCCCGACCAGCGGCGGCAGCTCGGCCAAGGTCCTGACTTCGCAATCCGGGCTGCCCGGCAGCCGTTCGCGGCGCTGGCCGTAGCGGTTGCACCACACGACGCGCATGCCGAAAGCGGACGCCGCGTAGGCGTCCCAGGCATTGGACGACTGGAACGAGATCGCCGACGCGGGCACGCCGAGCCGGTCGACCGCGAGCTGGTAGACCTTGGGGTGCGTCTTGTACACGCCGACCGCGTCGACCGAGAGCACCGCGTCGAGCATGTTGCTCAGGTCATTCCCCGCGACGATCGCGTCGAGCATTTTCGGCGAGCCGTTCGACAGGATCGCGGTGCGCAGCCCGGCCTGCTTCAAGCGGCGGAGGGTATCCGCCACTTCCGGAAAAGGTTCGAGCGTCAGGTAGAGCGTCATCAGCCGGTCGCGCAGTCCCGGCCGATCGATGCCCAGGGTTTCCAGCGTAAAATCGAGGGCGTCGCCGGTCACCTGCCAAAAATCCACATAACGGCCGGCGAGCGAGCGCAACCACGTGTACTGCAGCTGCTTGTCGCGCCACAGCGCGGTGAGCCTGTCGGCGTCCGCGCCCAGCGCGTCGCGGCAGCCGCGCGCCGCGGCCGCGAAATCGAACAATGTCCCATAGGCGTCGAACAGGCAGGCCTTGATTCCGGCGAGCGAAGCGTTCGTCATGTCGATCGTCCGTCCGTTGCGACCAGGGCCTTGCTACCGAAGCGCGCGCGTCGGCGCCAGCTTGCGCCCGTTGCTCCGCGGCCGCCGGGTCGTCACAATCGTATTCAGTCCGCGCGGGAACCGCGATATCGTCGGCGGCGACGGTCGGTCATGAATCCGACCGAATACGCCTGCCATATCGCGGACAATCCGGCCCCATCCCACTTGGAGAAAATCGAATGCGCTTGCGCCCGATAGTATCGATCATCGCTGTCGCCTGTGCGCTTGCCGTGCCGGCGAGCGCCGCGGTGAAGAAGGTGCCCTATCCCGAGGTCAAGATCGAAATCTCCGAGGCCTACAAGACCGACGCCGCCTTCGACGCCATGCGCAAGAAGCTGAGCGATGCGGTCGCCAAGAAGAACGCTCAGGCGCTGTTCGCGCTTGTCGCTCCGACCTTCGTGTGGACGTTCCAGGGCGGCCCGACCGACCAATTCGACATGGGGCGCGACGCACTGCACAACTTCAAGGTCGTGTTCGGCTTCCGCCCGCAAGGCGCGAATGCGGACGGTCCGGTCGAGAACGGCCCGTTCTGGGACGCGCTGGCGGCGTTCGCAAGCGACGGCACGTATTATCAGGACACGGAGGCCGGCAATCTGGTGTGCGGCCCAATCAGCGCCAGCGCGGCGGACGACGACGTGATGGAGCAGGCGCGCAAGAAGATCGAGTCGGGCGACGAGGCGGCCGACTGGTACTTCACCCTCGCACCGACCGCTGTCGCCAAGGCACCGGGCGACACCGGCCCGCCGCTCGCGAAGGTCGGCGCCGTAGCGCTGCCCGCGCTCAGCGTCTATCCGCCGGTCCAGGAGGGCAAACCCGCCGTGCCGGCGACCCACCTCGAGGTGCTGCTGCCGAACGGAAAGAGCGGTTGGGTGCCGGCGAGCGCGGTGCGGCCGTTCGATTCCGAGCGGCTGTGCTACGCCAAGACGGCGAGCGGCGAGTGGAAGATCTCGGCCTACGATCAGATCGAATAGCGGGCAAGCGACAAGCCGGCAGAGCCGGCGCCGCGCTCGCTCGATTCAGTGTGCCGTGGGTTTTGCTTCGGCGGCGTCGCCCTCCGCCGGCGCGGCGATGACTTCGGCCTGCTGCGCCAGCATGGTCCACGCCTGCGCCATCAGCAGGAACAGCGATTTGCGTTGCGGCCCCTTTGCCTGTTCCGCTAGGCGCAGGCAATCCATCGCATCGTTGCGCATTTCGATTGGGCTACGCATGTGTCACTCCGCTCTGGCACAATGCCCGAGCGAACAGCATCGCCGCAAAGTATGGCGCCAATCGGCCCGAACCGGGGTCAGCAATAAGGCGTGGCGCGCGCGAGCGGTGTCAAGCAACCGCCGCGGCATCGCGGCGCGCCCCCAGCGCCACCATGATGAGCGCGGTCCCTCCGAACACCAGGTCGATGCCGACCAGAAGGCCGAGCGCCCAGGCGGCGGTCCCCGGCAGCCCGGCCCAGATGATGCCGGCGATGACGAGATCGACGATCCCGCTCACCAGGATCCAGCCCCAGCGGCCCACCAGCTGACTTCGATGCTCGATCGCCAGAATGATCGAGAGAACGCCGTCGATCAGGAAGAACGCGATCAGCACGAAGGTGAGCGACAACACGCCGAGGACCGGCGACCACAGCAGGAGCCCGCCGGCGACGAGCGCGATCACGGCCGAGAGCAGCGACCACCAGAACCCCGGCGCATGGCGGGCCCAGAAAGTCATGACCAGTCCGGCAATGCCGCTGATGAGGAAGAGCCAGCCGATCAGGATGGTGACGGCGAGGGTCGCGATCGGCGGCACGATGATGGCAAGCACGCCGAGCACCACCAGGATGATGCCTTCGGCCAGGAACAGGCGCCAGTGTTCGTGCAGCGTTCGGCCGAGCGCTGCGGCAACGTCTTGCGGATTCGGGGTTATCGTCGACATGGTCCTATCCTCGATGTCCTCGACGGTGTAATGGTAATGCGCAGCTTAGCACTCCGTTCCCTCATTGCGAGCGAAGCGAATTGGCTGTCGCGAATTACGTGAAGTGACGTAGGAACCAGGCGAGCGTCTCCTCGGGCGCTTCCTCGGGGACGTAGTGGCCGCAAGCGATGGGGCCGCCGGTGACGTCGGCGCCGTAGTCGCGCCAGACCTTGAGCACGTCGTCATAGACCGTGCCGGTGTGGCTCTTGGCGCCCCACACGACCAGCAGCGGGCAACTCACCTTGTTGCCGGCGCGCCAGTCGGCGTCGTCCATGTCGAAATCGCAGGTGGCGCAGGCGCGGTAGTCTTCGCACGAGCCGCGGATCGTTTTCCAGGTGAAGCAGCGCACGTATTCGGCAAACGCGCGCGGGTCCATGAAGCCGAGGCCGACGCCGGGCTTCGACAGCTTCTTCTCCATGTACCATTCGGGCGGCACCGACGACATCATGCGTTCGGGAAAGTCGTAGGGCTGCGCCATGAACAGCCAGTGCCACGACTTCATCGCCCA